>QMRW01000061.1 GCA_003650785.1 Thermoprotei archaeon
CACTTGAATGATCCCAGTTTCCCAGAATAACTATTACCTTAGCTACTGAGGCTAGCTTCTCTATGAAAGAGACTGCTTCTTTTAGTCCCCTTGGATCTGATACTATGTCTCCTGTAATGACTATTAGGTCTGGCTGTACTTCCCTTACTTTGTTTAAAATAATGTCTTCTCTAATGCTTAAGTGAAATTCTCCGAAATGTAAGTCTGATAACTGGATTATCTTGAATCCATTGAATGAAAGAGGTATCTTCTTCGATTTTATTCTAATTAGTGTAGTGCTTACAATGAGGTTAGGCTCTATTATGAGAGGATAGAGTACTGCTAGAATAATCGCTGTTAAAATAATTACAGTGATTTTTCTGCGTTTCATGTCTAAGTGATTGCACTGAGATATATTATGTTATCAGCTAGTATTACGTGAACTTTTTCTTCTTACCGAGATACTATAAAGTGTGAGTACTAGAAAGTACCCTAGGTACGCTATTGTTGGAGTAGGCGCCGTAGTTTTTAAAGGCGATAAAGTATTACTGGTAAAGAGGGGCAGAGACCCAGGGAAGGGTTTATGGAGTTTTCCGGGAGGAGTAGTAAATGCTGGAGAGACTCTGAGAGATGCTGTGCTCCGTGAGCTCTATGAGGAGACAGGTCTCAGAGGAAATGTTCTCAAACTAGTCCAAGTTGAGGAAGTTATAGTTAGAGAAAATAGGACTGTAAAATACCACTATGTTGTCTTATACTACTTAGTGGAGGCAAGTGGTTTTCTTAGACAGGGAGGTGACGCCGAGGAGGTTAAGTGGATTAAAATAGAGGAAGCGCTTGCTTCTAGTAGAGTGTCTTCTGTAGTTAAACGGGTCTTGAGAAGGCTTGTGAAATGAATTGTTTAATACTTAAGTATCACAGTGTTCTCTAGTTAAATTTAAAGAAAGTATGTATCTAGTATCCTAAAAGATTATATACTAGTAGTTTAGAGTAAAAACAGGTGTGAAAATATGGCAACACAACCTCCACCTCCTCCGCCACCGCCTCCTCCTGCCGAAGGAGGCGTAAGTAGTGAAAGCAGAATGTTTGGCTTAATAGCGTGGATACTAGGAATAGTCGGAGCCATAATAGCTCTACTACTCAAGCCTAATGACAGATTTGTCAAGTTCCATGCTACACAGAGCCTTGTCTTCTCTATAGGATTAATAGTAGTCTACATAATTTTCATAGCTCTCGCACACATACCATATATTGGACTACTCTTTGGAATACTGTCTCCACTAATATGGCTCTTAGGGATCGTTGTAGCTATTGTCGGCGCTATTAAAGCCTATCAGGGAGAGTGGTTTAAAGTACCACTAGTATACGACATTGCGTCTAAACTAGGTATCTAAACTTTTGCTTTAACTTTTCTTTACTACTAAACCTTACTTTAGTGTTCTAGCCAAGCGAGTTAGAGAGGTGTTCACTTTATGAAAGAATATAAGAACCTGAATGCTTTCATAGAATGTCTGCCTTCGAGAAACGTATTTTCTGTGAGCTCTATCAACAATTCTATGACTTAGTCATATGTCTGTTTACCGTAATGCTATTAAAGTAACACTTATTCTACTATTTGGCTAAACCAATGCAGTGCTTAAAACATAGAGGAGTAGCAGTAGGTGCCGACTTTGATATGGTAGACTTTCACCTACATACTATGGAGACTCCTGTTTCTGGGAAAATACCAATATACGATTTAGTTAAGGAGTGTAGGAGAAGGGGACTAAAGTATATATGTATTGTAGATCACTGGAAGGAGACTACAGATCCTAATATATTTGTAGAGGAGAGAGAACTACTAGATCAAGTCGATTTAGGTGTAAAAGTATACCTATCTGCTGAAGTAGAAATACTCGACGAGCAGGCTAGTAGTCCAGTGAACTTAGAAGATCACAAGGATATTATTAAAAAACTAGACTTCCTCTCAGCGGCACCTCATCTAGGAGAGTTTCTACCTACTATTAGGAGAAGAGAGCTCCCGAGGAGTAAGGATAAGTTCATAGAGTACGTACACGAGAAGTTCATGAATATAATAAAAAACAATCTCTTTAAAATGATTCTTCATCCAACGGATTACGGTCTCCGCGACTGCGTCAACTTTGGATTATGTAAGTCTTACTCCATGGACAATATACCAGAAGAATACATGGATGAATTTATAAAAAGTGTAGTATACTACGGTAAGGTAGTACAGATAAATGAGTCTACAGCACTTAATCCCCCTAAGGACTATAAGACATTTATAAGGAAAATGGTTAAGGAAGGAGTTAAGCTCACAGTAGGCTCTGATACACACTACCTAGAGGATTGTGTATTTAAAAGATATAGGAACTGGCCTGGGAAAACAGGAAGTGCTGTTAAAGTGATTAGAGAATGTGGTGGTGATAAAAGTCTTTTATGGATTCCCTAAGGTTGAGAATATATTTAAAGGTACTAAACATAATTCTCTTCACAGTACTCCGCCTTACTAAGAACTCTAGACTCCTCTTAATCGATAACTTCGAGGTATTAAGCTTTAATCATGGAATGAGTATTTCCGCCATACTTTAGTCATAGCTTCTATATTCTTTATCAAGACCTCTTCCCAGACTAGAGAGTATGAAACTTTCTCTAAATTGAAGGTTAAATAGCACTCTTAACTGCTGTCTCTGCATCATTTGGAGTTTAAGTTTAATCTCTTCCTTTGTTCACGAGAAGAAGACTGCTATAGCTACAACTTACAGTAATTATTCTAGTAAAGCTACAAAGAGCTTCTAGTGGTAGATAAGCTCGAGGCAATAAATAAGATGAAAATAAAACAGGTGTGAAGTAAATATAGGCTTACTGGAATAAGATTTTTATGAAAGAAACTATCGTGCATATGACTGAATACTCTAATAGGAGATTAGAGAGAATACTAGATATCCAAGTACTTGTAGATTCCGGAAGATTCTTAGATAGAAGAAGTTCCTACATTTCAGAAGAGATATACTTAAAAGTGCATTCTATTAATCACAGTGATAGGTGAGAATCACTATGTTTAAAGTTATAAGTAATCGCATTATCGCACCTGGTATTAGAAGAATAGAAATTCTTGCGCCAAGAATAGCGAAAAAGGCTAAAGCAGGACAATTTGTAGTGATTCGAGTTGATGAAAAAGGTGAGAGGATACCGTTAACCCTAGTAGATTGGGACTCAGAAAGAGGAAGCATAACACTAGTATTTCAGGAAGTTGGAGTAACAACTAGGAAACTAGGAAGAGTGAGAGAGGGAGGATATGTCTTAGATGTGACAGGGCCTTTAGGAAACCCTACTGAGATTAAAAGGTATGGAGTAATTGTAGGTGTAGGAGGAGGAGTTGGAAACGCTTGTCTACTTCCAGTAATGAGGGAGTTTAAAAGAGCTGGAAATTATATAGTTTCTATGATAGGAGCTAGAACGTGTGAACTACTAATTCTAGAGGATGAATTAAGGGAGGTGAGTGATGAACTATACATAGCTACAGATGATGGTAGTAGGGGATATAAAGGATTCGTCACTGATCTCCTAAAAAAGTATTTAGAAGAAAAAGTTCCTGATCTCGTATATGCTGTTGGTCCTACGATAATGATGAAAGTAGTCTCAAGTATTACTAGACCATACGGTGTGAGGACTATAGTAAGCTTAAACCCTATAATGGTCGATGGTACAGGGATGTGTGGAGCATGTAGAGTAATTGTAAATGGTAAGCTAAGGTTCGCCTGCATAGATGGCCCTGAGTTTGATGGCCATAAAGTAGACTTTGACTCATTAATTAATAGAATAAGAATGTATAAGAGGGAGGAAGAGTTAGCTCTCTCGTTCCTCGAGAAGAGAGGAGGCGAGGACCATGGTGTCTAAGAGAGCAGTACCTATGAGAAAGCTCAGTATGGATAAAAGACTGACTACATTTGAAGAAGTGGCGCTCGGCTATACGGAGGAAGAGGCGCTTGAAGAGGCTAAGAGGTGTTTAAAATGTAAATTAATGCCTTGTAGTAGGCTATGTCCACTGAACATAGAGGTTCCCGAGTTTGTGAAATGCATAGAGAGACGTGAGTATGAGAAGGGACTAAATATAATATTAAAAGCAAATCCGTTTCCGGCTATAACTGGTAGAGTATGTCCTCAAGAAGTACTATGCCAAAAAGAATGCACCCTACGTAAGCTGGGAGACCCCTTAGCGATAGGTCGACTTGAAAGGTTCCTAGGTGACTATCAGATAGAGAACAATATTATGAATCTGAATGTTCCAGAGAAGGTAAGAGGTAGTGTAGCTGTAGTAGGTTCAGGTCCAGCTGGATTAATGGGAGCTGTAGAGCTCAGGAAATTGGGCTATGAGGTGACGATATTTGAGGCATTACATGAAGTTGGAGGAGTCATGGTCTATGGAATACCAGAGTTTCGACTTCCGAGAAGAGTACTGAGATTCTATGTAGACTATGTTAAGAAATTAGGGGTAAGAATAGAAGTAGACGTTGTGGTAGGAAGAACTTATACTATAGATGAGCTTCTGAGAGAATATGATGCTGTATTACTAGCCACGGGTGCAGGGACTCCTAAGTTCTTAGGTATCCCCGGAGAGGAGCTAAATGGTGTATATTCAGCTAATGAATTTCTCATAAGAATAAATTTGATGAAAGCTTATAGGTTTCCAGAGTACGATACTCCCATAAAACTTGGAAAGAGAATCGCAGTCATAGGTGGTGGTAATACAGCAATGGATGTATCAAGAATAGCTCTTAGGCTAGGTGCTGAGGAGGTCATAGTACTGTATAGGAGAACGGAGGTAGAAATGCCTGCTAGAAGAGAGGAAGTTGAGAATGCGAAAGAGGAGGGAGTAAAGTTCATGTTCTTAACACAACCCATAGCATTAATAGGTGATGAAAAGGGCTGGATTAGGAAGATAAAGTGTATTAGAATGAGATTAGGAGAGCCTGATGCTAGTGGTAGACGTAGACCTATCCCAATACCAGGTTCAGAGTTCGATGTAGAGGTAGATAATGTTATTATAGCTATAGGAGCTGAAGTAAATAAACTCATACAGAGGACGACTCCTGGCCTAAAGGTCGATAAAAGGGGTCACGTAATTGTAGATAAGTATGGTAGAACCTCCATAAAAAGAGTATATGCTGCTGGAGATGTAGTCACAGGAGCTGCTACTGTGATAGAAGCACTAGCTGCTGCTAAAACAGTTGCACATACAATACATAGAGACTTAAGTGGTTAGAAGAGAGATCGTCCAGTTGGCTTGTTTACTATATGTTTATTTAGCTGTTTTGAGTGGTTTATTAGTTGTGTCCTATTCATAAACTAGAGACAAAAACCCATAAACTCTAACTAGACAGTCTCCTAAGTAATCTCAGAGAATTATTAGTAAAATTAAAAGTTCTGAGCGACTAAACTATATTAGACAAGTCTAGTACATACATTTGTCTACTATTTTCGTGTGTAGAATCTATACAGACGTATTTGCCGTCTCTACTCCAACGTGGATGTAAATCACACCTTATTTCTCCCTTTAATTCCGGCATTGAATAAAATCTTCCGATTAAGAAAGCTTCGCTGGTCTTAGTGTTATAGATGATGAGGTTTCTGTAGCCTTCACTGTCAGGGTAGGTGTCTGTTAGAATCCATCTTCTATTAGGAGAATAGCTGCAATGTCCATTAGTAGTCAAGACGTCTTCTCCAACTGGAGTGGAATTTCCACTAGAGTCGTCTATTAGGAAAAAGTGTTCACCTTTTCCAGAAATCTTACACCAAGCTAAAATATACTTGTCGTCTCTCCAGTCGAAATGAGATACTACTCCACTATCAACTAAAAGATGTAAATCAGTGCCATCTCTATCAGCAGTAAACATACGGGTTAGAAACCTACCGCCTGGCCGCGCCCATCTGTGAAGAAAAACGAATCTATTGCCTCTAGTGTTAAATAGGAGGTGGTTAACCCAGTGTTTTGTTCCTTCAAATGAAGGCTGAGGAGCTATCTGCGCTAGCTCTTGAAGAGAAATTATAAGCTCATAGCTTCTACTTTCTACGTCTATTAAGTAGATTCCATCTTTACTAGGTGCTTTCTCACTGTACCAGGGATCTTTTACACCACAGTAGCCGTAGCCTGGACGAGTATCATTGAGTCTCGCGAAATTTAAAGATAAAGCATATTTTCCATCAGGGCTGAGAGTATACACTGGCATGGGCAGTGACCAGCGTTCACCACTATCAATATTTAAAATAACTGAAATGAAGCGACCTCTTTCCCTACTATTATAAATTATTGTCGTATTCTCTTTTCCAGGAAACCATTGAAGCATACAGCCTTGCTGCCAGTTCCAAGCACTAGTCTGCGACAATCTTCTTAGTGATAAATCATGGGCGTAGTCTATGAGACATATATTGGCTTTATCCTGCGGCGACGGCGGTTTGTCCATAAAATTGGTCTCTAAACAAAGCATCCACTCACCATTTTTACTCCATGGACACTTATCATAATAGCCGAAGAAATGATATAGAGGAGAAGAAGTTACTCGGAGAACCCTAACTTGTTCTCTTAAATCCTCGAATCGATTCATTTCCATACACTTAATAAGTTGAGTTACTAGTTTTAAGCTCTATCTCTACTCTTGGCTCTAATTTATGGCAATCTTTTGAGGATTACGAAAGGGAATACGTATGTTAAACTAATGTTGAATATAGGGTTTTTATTAAAACTTTGGTACTCTAAGAAATAAATTATTGTAAGATATAAATGCTTGTGCTTTATTTAGATTACTCCTCAATAAATTTATTCAATCTATGCTTGTACACATATGCTCCAGCAACATAGATAGCTATAGTTGTTAGAGTTAAGTAGACTGTTTGTAGTGCTAGTGCTTCAACAGGCTTATTAAATACAGCTATCTGTCTCACTAAGTCGAGTCCAACTGTTACTGGGAAAGTGTCAGCGATTATTCTCATGTAGTTCGGTAAAATCCACTTCGGTATGATTATTCCAGCTAAGAACATTAGCGGAAATGTGACCATAGAGGCTAGAATGTTCGCAGACTTAACTGTTTTTGCTCCTATTGAGAGTATTAAGCCTATTCCAATAGTCATTAGGGCTACGAGCAACATTATGTAGACTAGTAGCCAGTGAGACGGGTTTAGTGGATTCCAGCAGATTCTTCCTCCAAGCACTAATGTTCCAAAGGCAATACAGGTTACGGTTGAGAGGAGTTCACTGAATAGACCTGATAGCGTACCGCCTATCAGCAGGTCCCATGGAGTAATAGGGGCTGCTAGAAGTCTCTTAAGAGTTTTTCTTTCTCTCTCCTCTACTACAATAACTATTCCCCCTATAATGCCTATGAAGAGGTACTCTACTCCAACCATGCCGATAGTATACCATCCAATAATCCCCGCTCTCGTCGCGATACTCTTAGGACTTATTTCACTAAACTCTGCTTCAAGAGGTACTGCTAACCCCTTAATAGACTCCTTTATTAAAGGCAGAATAGTGCTAGACATGTTCCCTGCAAACTGTTCAATGAAGC
>QMRW01000062.1 GCA_003650785.1 Thermoprotei archaeon
CTATCTTTAATGGCCATAGAAATTTTTGTCTGTGAGGCACTATTCTATAGAATTCCTCTGTAGTTACAATTTCAACTACATCCATTAGACCTGTCGGATACTTATAATCTCTTCTTACTCTTCCATCTACTTTTATCTGACCTTCACCCAGTATTCTTCTAGCCTCTTTCATTGTTTCGGCTAGTTTAAGATAGTCTCTGAGAAGTATACCTAGTGGAATACATCTCCATATAGGATGAGGCCCAGGCATAGGTTTTACTGTCCAAACTCTCTCTTTTCTCATTATCTGCCAGAATGAGGGTGCTGGACTCCGTTTCAGATGTCTTAAACTTCCTCTAGATTTCCTCATTTTATCACACCTTCTTACGTCTCTCTATTATCTTTTTTCGCCAAGAATCAGATAGATCTAGCTTAGTTATAATTACTTTGGATGGATGTATGGGATAAAAGACTGAGGTTCCATCAGCTTTAGTCTTAGTAACTCCCTCTACATGTATTCTTCGCTCCTTTAGATCTACATTGACCACCTTACCTTCATGACCTGAATACTCTCCCCTGACTATAAGTACAGTATCGCCACTTCTCACTGGTAGTCTCTTCACGTGATATTCCCTTACGAGATTCTCAGCCAATGGAGCTGTTAAGTCCTTCCATCGTCTATGAAGTGGGGCATTATAGTATCTCTTCCTTACCTTAGAGGGTTTTGCACTTATCCTCTTCATCCCTACTCCTCGAATTCATAGTTAGGCTATAAATAAGTCTTTAGCTCTATCAGTAGTACTCTTCCGTGAGGGTTAACCTTTTACTGTAAGGGTACGCGGTAAAATAAATGTCCCTTGCCTTAAAGTAGACGAGTTTTACATAGATTCTTCAAGTGATGTCTCCTCTGGAGACGTTCCAGCTAATTCGGCTGCTTGTCTTTCAGCCTCTTCAGTTACCCTCTTTACTTTATCCCAGTCAATGTAATTCTTTACAAGATCTCTTAGATGTTCTTTTAACATTGTGTTAGCCTTTTCCTTGCCTAGTCTTGCAGCATTCCAGGTTACAAAGGGCGGGTAGAAGGCAGCGTATGTAATCTTGATTTTGTTATCTTCTCCTATTCTGAACTTAATATATCCTAGTTCCCTTAGGTAGCATGTATCATTGGGACATATTATATCAATTTCGTAGACTTCTTTCTTTAGGTATAGTGTCTTATACTCAGAAGCACTTTTTATGACTCTTCCACAGGGACACTGAATATACTCTTCCGTAGACAAATCCTACACCAGATATTTTTCATTAAGGCTACAAATAAGTATTTGGGATGAAATACACCAGTTATACAGATAGTATCTCTTCTAGAGTGATCTTATTCCTCTGAGTATCATGTCTAAGCCTAATATGATCATTAGTACACTAATACCTGTCATGAAATACTCAAATCCTCTTACTCTCTTGTAGCCTATATTCGATAAATGTGCTAGTAGTGATAGCCAGATTACATCCAGCCAGAAGTGAGAAGCATAGAGGAATACTACACCAACAAATCCCATTAATCCTAAGGCCTCACAGATAAGACTTCCTCCAATACTTAACCACCATGCTATAAAGAGAGGGTTTAGAGAAGTTAAGGCTACTCCCAAAGTTAACGGTGAGGTGAAGGGATTATCATGTTTATCCCAGAGAAACTCTCTCTTTTTTAAGAGATCTCTTAGCTGTAGTATCCCTAAAGCTATTAATACAGCACCTCCTAGAAGACCTAATCCTATCATGACGCCTTTTAAGGGAATGTAGAATATACCAAGTGCAATAAGTAGTACGAGTGGGAGCTCCACCACTATGTGGCCAATGCTTATTAATAGTCCTGATCTCCATCCTTTACTACTACCCAGACTGATTGCACCTACTGTCAGAGGTCCTGGAGATAGAGCTCCAGTAGCGCTTATGAGAACTACTCTAACCAGGAAGTCTGGATACATTACATTCCCCGATAAAAAGTACTAGAGAAGTTTTAAAATTAACCTCTCGTCTAGCCTATATTATAATTTAGCATGTACAGGATTCGACTGAAGGTATAGTTTAGATACTATGTCGAGAAGCAAACTTTCTCTATGACATCATCTTAAGGTACTATAGCGATATTTCACTGATACTTTTGCTACTACTTCAAGATGGTCTTTTTCAGTACTTATATTTCAAGGAAACAGAGGAGAATATATGGGAGATATCCTAGAGGAGCTATTTGCCAAATTTAGTAGACTTCGTATATTTAAGGCTAGAGAGCTCTTACTACCAGACTACGTTCCAGAAGAACTTCCCCATAGAGGTGAACAGATTGGGCAGTTGGCTACTGTACTTTCACCAGCTATCTCAGGATCAAGACCGCCTAATGTATTCATATATGGGCTTACGGGTACGGGAAAGACTGCTGTAACTAAGTATGTTCTAAAGAGGTTTTCAGCTAAAGTGAGTGATAGAGTAATTACCAGTTATATAAACTGTCGTCTATGCAATACTAATTATAGAGTATTGAGTGAGTTAGCGAGATCTGTCGATAGACCAGTACCCTTTACGGGATTATCCACATCTGAAGTTCTTATGAGATTCGTGAATGGATTAGAAGCCAAAGGGAAGTTAATGATAGTAGTACTAGACGAAATAGACTGGCTAGTAAAGAATAGTGGTGATGCAGTACTATATCATTTGACAAGGCTTAACAGTGAACTCTCTAGATCTAAACTGTCACTCATAGGGATAACTAATGACCTTAAGTTCATGGAATACTTAGATCCGAGAATAAAGAGTGGACTTGGGGAAGAAGAACTTCTATTTCCACCCTATACCAATAAGGAATTGGAGGATATTTTAAGAATAAGAGCAGAGATGGCCCTAAACAATGGAGTACTAGAGGAGGGTGTGATACCGCTCTGTGCGGCAATAGCAGCTCGTCAAAATGGCGACTGTAGATTAGCATTGGACCTACTGCTTAAGGCAGCAGATATAGCGGAGAGAGAAGGAGCTGTAAAGGTTACCGAGCATCATGTAAGAAGAGCTCAAAGAGAGATAGAAAAGAACTTAGTTATTGACGCGATCAGATCTATGCCTCTTCATGTTAAGCTTGTATTACTGTCAATAACCATATTAAATAGGAAGGGTAATCAGGCTAAAGTGACTACGGGAGAGATCTTTAATAAGTATAGGGAGCTATGTGATAACCTCGGAGTGGGAGAGGTAACTCAAAGAAGAGTTAGTGAGATAATAAGCGAGTTGGATATGCTTGGGATCATAAATGCTAGAATAGTCAGCTTTGGACGTTATGGTAGAACTAAGATCATAAGGTTGGCAGTATCGCCGAGAAGTGTAGTTGAGGGACTTAAGACCGATCTTTCGATCTCACCACTCCTCGATACCATATCTACGAGCTAGATCTTAGATTTAGATCTTTCATTTAGGTACTGTTGGAAAATAATTACTTACTCGTACATTCATTGAATATCCCTACCTATAATCATAAACCTACTCCCCAGCACTCTACTGTACACTTCTCTCCTATATTACCCTGAACAGAGAACCTTGCACCTATGATCATTTCAGTAAGTTTGATACTAGTCCAGGTATGCATTGTCAACTGACTTATCCCTAAGCGGGATCTTCCTTCTGCCAGTGCAATGTAGGGTATTAACATATCACCCATGTGTCTATCAAAAGCCATTCCACTCTTAAGCTCCTCTAGCAATTTTGAAGCAGCTTCTCTACCAACTTTCTCTGCAGGCTTTCCCCTAGCTCCTAGAGAATCTCCTCCGAGTCTACACTCATCTTCAGTTATAGCACATAGAACAATACCACTACCGGGACCTAAATGAGGATCCCTACGAGGATCATATGTTTCTATCTCTATCTCGATTGGTACATCCACACCCGAAGCCTTAAGCAAGTCTTCAGCAGCAGCTGCTTGTCTCTTAGCTACATGACTTGGAAGTCTAACAGCATGGGATCTTCCCTTAATGAGAACGAGTTCTCCCCGTCTTAATTTATTCACTGGCTTTAGTTTGCTAACACCACTACTTTTAACGTGAACTATACCTCCACCTTTAGGATAATGACCTCTCCTTTTCACTTGCAATGATACCTCAAAGCCTATACTCCTTAATAGTGGTAGGAGGACGTAGCGCATATAATCTATGGGCGGGCTCCAGGAGACATCTGTACCCCCTCTTATGGTCACTTCAACTTCTCCACCTACGAACGCCATAACAGGTAGAAGTGCTTGAAGTACTAAAGATATACTGCCAGCTGTGCCTATATCGAAATTAAAGGTACCTCCTCTTAGCCTCTTAGGTCTGAATACTATAGTACTTGAACCAACCTTCAATCCCTCTACTTCCGCGTTCGATAATTGTGCTACTGCTCTTATAGCCATTATATGTTGAGGTCTTAATCCTGGATTACTACGCTTAGCCCTTATGTTATATACTTTAATAGGCTTAAGAGTAAGAGCTGAGAGAGCTACAGCAGTACGTAGTATTTGCCCCCCTCCTTCACCCATACTACCATCGATAAGTATCAATATAATCCCCAATAGGTACTTTGGGTAGTCCTAAATATCTGTTCTTAGACAGATGAATTACTTGAGGGATAGATTGTAATAAGAGCTCCCCTAGCTATTCCAAACTCTTCTGCTGCACTACCCATATTTATAGCAAGTTCTAAGAAGTCCTCGCTATCTATTAACAGTAAGGGAGTACCTTTTTTGACAAATCCATACGACTTCTGGAACGGTACTAACATACTCTCTCCTCCCGGTAGTTCTACTATGAGTTTTTGTCCATATGACCACTTTAGTTCTTCGAATACTATCCTTGAAGTTACATTGGTTATTACATTTCCGAACTTATCTATGTGAATAACGTAAGCTTTAACCTTATCTCTGGAATACTCAGGCTTAACGAACTTAGGCACCATATAATCTTCGATTTCTTTTCCAATTTCGGAAATAGAAACCCCTAATGATAGGTATGCTGCTACAGGTGCGAATATATCTCGACCATGGAACGTATGAGTTATCTTAGACCTCATGTACTTCCTATTTGTTATCTCGACTACTCTCCTAGCACCATCAATATGAGCCGCTAACATCAAAACTCCATTATCTGGACCCACAAAGAGGTAATTGTTAGATTCTACAACTATGCCTCTACGTTCTGTACCCACTCCTGGATCTACGACTACTACATGTACTGTACCTTTTGGAAAGTACTTAAACGCACAAGCTAGTACGAATGCCCCCTCTTGTATATCGAAACTACTTATGTTATGGGATATATCTACTACAATTACCTCAGGATTAATTGAATACATAACACCCTTCATACTGGCTACATATGGATCTTTCAGTCCAAAGTCAGTTAGTAGGGTTATTATCCTTCTCGAAGCTACATTTCCAACACTACAATACATGGTAATATTTATAATCCAGGTACTTATAAAATAGTTTCAAAAAAGGAGGTGGTTTTAAACTAGAATTCAGTTCCTGGTTTCTCCTCTTCCTCCTCTTTCTCCTTCTTCTTTTCCTCTTCTTCTAGCTTAGAGGCAGCTATTATATCATCTATCCTTAGTATCATTGTAGCTGCTTCTGTAGCAGTCTTTAGAGCATGAAGTTTGACTATTAAAGGTTCGAGCACATCTTTATCGAGCATATTCACTACTTTACCTTCGAATACATCTATTCCTGTGTACTTCTCTCCTCTGTCATGAGCGGATCTAAGTTCAGCTATGATATCTATTGGATCGAGACCCGCGTTTTCGGCTAGAGCTCTGGGTATGGACTCTACAGCTTTAGCAAAGGCCTCAATAGCTAGCTGTCTTCTTCCACCGGCTTTAGGAGCATATTCGCGTAGTGCTTTAGCTACTTCTGCTTCTGGAGCACCCCCACCGGGGACTATGTATGGCTCCTCTATAACATCAGCTACAACGCTGAGAGCGTCTATTAGGGATCTCTCAGCTTCATCCACTACCTTTTCCATTCCCCCTCTTATCAATATACTTACAGCTCTGGGATTCTTACATCCCTCTACAAACACCATCTTTTCATCTCCAACTTTTCTCTCTTCAACTAGTTTAGCAAAGCCCAGATCCTTCTCCGTGAGATCTTCTACTTTGGTAACTATTCTTGCTCCTGTAGCTCTCGCTAGTTTCTCCATATCTGATTTCTTAACTCTTCTAACTGCTAGTATGCCCATCTTAGCTAGATAGTGCTGAGCCATATCATCTATACCCTTCTGTACGAATACCACATTAACGCCCGTGGCTCTTATCTTCTCTACCATTTCCTTAAGGAGACGTTCCTCCTCTTCTATGAAGGCCATCATTTGAGATGGATCGCTTATCCTTATCTCAGCATCTATCTCCGTTTTCTCGACTTCTAGTGGACAATTAAGAAGTGCTATTTTAGCATTCTCTATTCTTCTGGGCATTCCCGGATGTACAACCTCTTTATCTATGATAACCCCGTATACTAGTTGAGTGTCGAATAGGCTACCACCTTGACGTTTAATAAGTTGGACGTAGTCTATGTCAGCTACCCACTCTTCTCCTCTCTTCTCAGCTATCTGCTTAATGGCTTTGACAGCTATATTAGCAAAGTACTCTTTTACACCTGTTACCATTTTACCATGCATAGCTGTTGCAGCAACTTTCTTTAAAGTCTCTACATCATCTATGTCCACCTTTATAGCTATGTTCCTTAAGATCTCATCAGCCTTCTCCAAGGCCTCTTTATAACCGCTGACTATGACTGTTGGATGGATGTTCTTTAAGAGAAGATTTTCTGCTTCTTTAAGCAATTCACCCGCTAGTACTACAGCTGTAGTGGTCCCATCTCCCACCTCATCGTCTTGAGCCTTAGCCACTTCAACTAGAAGCTTAGCTACAGGATGTTGGACATCCATTTCGTCAAGAATCGTAGCACCGTCATTACTCACTGTGACATCTCCTAGGCTATCTATTAGCATTTTATCCATGCCTTTAGGGCCTAGTGTCGTTCTTATGGATTCGGCGATTATTCTTGCCACCATTATATTAAGCCTTGTAGCCTCTTTTCCAGTCTTTCTAGTAGTTCCCTCCTTCAGTAGTAATACTGGTGTTCCACCTAGTTGTGCTACTTCAGCCACATCTATCACCAGGTTTTCTGTATAGCGCTTCTATATATTCATTATGGGCACTTCCAAGTGCTATCACTCTAGAACTTAGTAATACTAATTATATCTTCCAAATATTGAGTAGGGGAAATGATTTGGAGATACATAGTGCAAATGTACTTATTTCTTTCAATTCCATGTATAATCTCATAAAGAAATCTAGTTTGTAGTGTGAAAGTACAAGTCCGTAACCTGTCCCACACAGTCTTTACCTATTCTCATGCATTGACTTTCTTTATGTTTAGGTGTTTTTTGTCTTTTTCTTGGGGTTTGTTGGGTAATGGATATGTTATTACTTAGTTATTCTTAGAAGTAGAAACTATTAACTAAGAGAAAACTTCTCCAAA
>QMRW01000063.1 GCA_003650785.1 Thermoprotei archaeon
CTTACCAGCTATCCGTACAGCGTAGAGTAGTCTCTCCAGTACTGACTTGGTATGTGATCTTAGATTGAACTCCTCGGTATAGGTCAGGTTCACATTAAGTTCTCTTATTATTCCTGCTAATTCATCCAATACTGGATCTCTAATCTCATGCGTTACTCTATTAGGTTGTTTACAATATAGTTTTATGTAGTTCCATATACCGTAGTCCTTAGAATTTAGAATAAAGTTGAGTTTCCAGTAGGTACTAGTACACTTTCTGATGCTATACCGTTCCAACAAGATCTTAAGTTCCTCATCTATGCCAGTCTCTCTATTTAGTACTATCCAATTACCTCTTTTCTCTAATCGTACTAAACCGTAATCTACTAGTAGCACGAGACCGTATGACCACTCGTTCACTCCAAGCCTATAGACAGGTTCCTCCTCATGAACCCAACATCGACGTATACCTATGAGTGTATCTGTCATGAGATTCAGTTCATTCATATTAAAGTTTGATTTTATTAGACTGAGAAGTTGGGCATTATCCAGTAGAGGGGCATATGCTACTATCCTCAATTTTCCGACTACAAATCCCTGGCTCTCTACATCACATCTCCAGGATAAACCCCTAATCACTTAGTACTACCTCCCTTAACATTATTCTTAATTCTGGAATCATCATTATGGTGTCTAATGGTATGTGCCCTCTGTGCACATTATCATAATTCAGTATGACGTGCCATAGCCACTCTAGATCCCCCTCCTTTAACTCTCTCGTACGTAATCTGAGCTCTTCCATAAGCCTACTATCTAAAACCTTACTTAGTTCAAGTTGAGTCATCACTTTAGCAGCTAGTCTCTCATCAAACGTAGAGATGAGATACGCTAGAAGCCATCCTCTTTGGTTTAACTCCTCCAAAATTTCCCTATTTTCACTTAGAATAGCTGTTTTCACAAGGTCGCTACTGTATTTCTCAGTAACTCTACCCTCAAAGAGGATAAGTGATCTTGGAATAGAGAGTTCGATCCTTCTGAATACCTCATCTACTGTTGGACCAAAAATGAAGGGAGGTAGAGGTATTACTACGTATTCTTCTATTTTACTAGCTATATTTCTGGCCTCATTTATCACTGGTATTATTGCTCTCCTTACTTCAGATTCTGCAGAGCTCATCTCTACAGCCAGAGACTTGGCACATCTTCTAAGCTCACTTGCTACTGCTACTAAATCGTAGGCACTTGGTATTCTCACATCTAAAAGTCTCATTCCTGTCGGAAGGTATCTAGTGAGACTCTGATCTATTGATAATATATCATTTATGAGGAGTTTAAGTTTATCCATAGTATCGAGGAGATCCTCTACTCTAAAGTCTTTGTAAAATAGTACGCATTCTTCTATAGTATCTTTAGGAGGTTCTATGCCTATCTTCCTGAGAGTCTCTAGCTCTGTAGTAGTGGCTATGTTCTCAGCTATTCTCTTCCTAATAGTGACTATATCCTCTACTAGTCCTCTAGTCTTCTCTGGGTGTCTTAACGAGACTACAACTTTACCGCATATCTCAGCGCCTGCTCTCGGATCCAACAATCCGAGTCTTACATATTCTCTTATTCTCTCTACGAATTCTATGGTCTCCTCTATGCTCTTCATCTTTGTATGTGCATCTGGTATGGGAGCTAGCATACACCTTAACTTTTCTAGTGTGATTAACGTGTAGAGTTTCTTTGTCAGGTTTTCAAAATCTTCTTTGCTCATACTAGAGGGCAGAGTTTTGGGATCTATCTTTATGTTCTTGAGAATATCCTCAGTATCCGCCATTGTAAGACGATAGATCACAGGGTATAATACTCTACCTATAAATTCTAGCTCTTTCAATTGTGGTTGTACTAGGTATTTTTGAAGTAATCTTGCTACCTCTAATGGACTTCTTATTCCCTCGGCTCTGCATATACTTACTACCCTATCCATTGATCTACTCAAGACATCGATGTAGCCTAGATCTCTGATTACTTTGTGAAATTCTCCTATATCTGAAGGTTTAACTCCCTTGTAGAGATCCAGTATTGTCCCAACATACCTCGTTATTGCATCGAGGGTAGTATCGTACTTACTAGTGATCTTAGATAAAGTGTAGAAATCCCTCACTCCTTCAAGCTCGGTCTTAAGTTCGGGTCTGTGCTTTACTAACTCCCTCTTAATTCTAAGAAGCATTTGAGTCTCAAGGGTTTTTATGTACTTGGGTAGTTCCTTCTCAAGGTACTTCACTAACTCTATCTCTATTAAGGATCCTTTTAATATCTTTAATATCTCCTCTAGATCTAGCTCTTTAAACCTTCTCCTGATGATCTGTCTTATAAATAATGGGTGAAGCATCTCCTTCACTTTCCTATCTATATCTAGTGGAGTAGTTTTTGTAGTAGTGTATATTTTATCGAGAATATAGTAACTTTTTGAATGCCCTCCTTTCGAATACTTCAGCATTAAAGTATCTCTCACTACCTTTATCAGACCGGGTATAGTACTCTCTCTCAGGATAGAGGTTGTGTATTTTAGTACATGTCCTGTAGCTGCTAATTCCTTCGCTATATTCCTTCTTAACTTGATCCTTCTTATATTTCTTAGACTCTCCTCCAGAACTGTTGCCCATGCTTCAATTCTTCTTAAACCCGGCTCTGTCGTTGACTTCCATGACTTTAAAGCCATTTTACTCGCTCTGAATTTCGGTTCAAACTTAGCTATAATCTTAAAACCTAATATTTTAGAGAAGATACCATATACCTTCGACCTATATACAGCTCTACCTATTCCTACTATGAGAGCTGTAGTGGATATTGCATATGCTTTTAATATTCTATCCCATACTATTCCTACTATCCATCCTGATATCGATATTCCTCCAAATATTCCTGATAGTATATCCGATGCCATCAGCAAGAGTACAAAGTTTCTTAGAATAGACTCGGCTATAGCACTAGCAGTACTCAATTCATTAAACAATCCAACATTTTCAGAGTTCCAAATATCCCTACTAACTCTAGAGTATGGATTGTAGAACATCCATGGTTGAAAAATCCAAGCTCTACTAGAAGGCATCTTAATCCTAATAGAGGCAAACCACTTAGAGTCAACAGTACTATTCCGTATTTGAGTACAACTTATAACTACCTTGTATATAGGTGGTCTATAGTCGACATAATCCCTAAACTCACCCTCACCTATAGGTGGCCTTATGTAGACCCTAGGATCTGGGTACTGAGGATAGTATTTCCAAAGCTCTTTCAGGACTCTCTCATCAAGCCAGTACTGCCTATTATACCAGTTCTTATAGTTAAAATACAGCTTATATAACAGTTCAGTACTAATCCAACTAACATTATAGTACTTACTTAGCTCTTTAATACTAACCCTAGTGATGTCATACTTTACAGTGAAATTTATCGGATTATCCGACCACTCACCATTGATGTAGTATCCTAAAACTTCAACCTCAGGCCTAGCCCCTACAAAGAACACTGTTCTAGAGCTATTAATGTAAAAATACAGGTTATAAATCAGTGAATTATTCGTTTTTATTGAGATTATACTAGCTCTTCCACTCCCACTTACAATACTACTCCAGCCATAAATACCAGTGGAATTAGAAATGAAAACACCAGGTAGGTTAAGCTTTAGTTTATCATAGTAACCCTCATAGTACAGTATTCCATCTGATATTGTAGTCCTTCGAGTATGGTGATCTCTAATAGGAGCATCTATTTCTCTGGTAATACTTATACTTATGTTCTGTTTGAATGATAGCCAATATGCGCAGGTCGATAATACTCTATACTCTCCTAGGGGTATGAGCACGAGTTTCCTGGCATACCTGTTACTTTGATAGGTGTAAAGTTTGTTATCTGTTAAGCTCTTCAGTACAACCATTACGAAGGGTACTTCTTTCTCTCTATAATTCCTAGTCTCAGTATATACCACCCCGTAATTTTCTGGTGGTTTTTGTTCTATCTCTATTCCTCCTACTTCTCTTGGTAGTTTTGATAGGTTTATTGATGCTGGTAGGGCATAGGTTAATACTAGTCCCCAAGCTATTAGTAGAATTCCTAATCTCCTAATCCTAGGTACTGGTAGTAGACATGATCCAAACGCCAATACCTCGATTCCTAATCTACTACATATCTTCAACAGCTCTAGAATAACTACTGATAATAATAGTATCCAGCTATAACAGTACATTAGACTTTTTAACATACCAGTACCAAAACCAGTACTAACTCTAGCCATTACAAAAGCACTACTAACACCACTAATAGGAGATCCACTACTAGTAGAAACACCAACAATCATAGCTAATAACTCAGCATAGGTTAAAGATAGCATTAATCCTGCTAGAAATCTCATCCTATCCTGAACAATATTAACTAAACATTGAACTCTATCAATAGCAGTTCTAGAATCTAAAACATAGACAGGAACATTAGTAAGACTGGCAATGGATCCAGCATTAAGAACTACTACGGAGATTGATAAAGCAAGTAAGGAGATACCTATGGACCCTAGATAGCCTAGTGCCTCATTACGTCTACCAGTATACCAACAATAGGCATAATATGTTAAAAGAAAAGAACAAGAAAGAGCGCAACAGCAGATCATATGAAGCATTAAATGCACCTCCCAGTAGATAGAGATCTCGTACTACCTAACGTTTGTTTCAATTTCATTAGAATTATAGTGAGGGCTGGTATACTCTCAAAGAGTAAATAATCTCCTATTTCAGCTTTAGATTTTGTCTTAGTGATAGCTATCATTTGTGTAGGACTCAGTAAATATTTCCCTTCTAATAGATACAATTCATATATGTAAAGGAGAGAAGTATATGGAACTTGAAGACACATAGTATTCCTCTCTATTCTAAGAGATTGTACGTTAAGTGGTCTCTATTTAGGTTCCTGTAAAGAACGTTTTAATATGTCCAAAACCTCGATTGACTATTTCAGTGACTATACTTCCTAGAGCTTCTGCCTCACTAAAACCAAAGGCTTTTGCTACTGGTCCTATATTGTACGCTACTAGAAATACTATCCCTATTACTGCTAGTACTGTTATTGCCCTCCATAAACTGCTCATAGCCATAAGCTTACCAAAAGGCCCGCCCCAGATCCAATTACCAAGAGCAGTAGCTATGAATACAATAAAGGCAATAATAGCGGCTCCGAATAGTAGCGCTAATCCTATCTCTGCATAGGGTCTTATAGGTCCTAATACGGCTTTCAATACCTCCTCAGCCCTGGGCTGTGCTATTACCTTTACTGGAATGTTCACTATACTCATCAATAGTAGTAGTAATAGTATGCCTTGTATTACTCTCTTCATATCGCTCCACCATATTATTTATCACGCTCAAATATTTATTTTTTCTTGAGAAGTCACAAAAACTGTGACATTAAACATTAGTCATAAATTTTCGATTTTCTGAAAATATTTATAGAAATAATTTTATGTGAATATTAATAAAATTTAAAAGTTGAACTATTGTTCACGAAGTCACATAAGGTTACCTTATGTAGAGTTTAGATTTCCGATATTGCTACAGGAAATTAGTAGCCTCCACTATGAATTAATTTATATTTATAAAGAAGAGATACAGTTGATAATGGTGTAGGTATGAAGTATCTAGTGGATCAGAGACCAGCCTATTCTATACTTAAGGTTCAACTAGATACTGGTGAGACTATTACTAGTGAAGCAGGAGCTATGGTACTATTCAAGGGTGATGTAGAGATAGAGACTCATACTGGTGGTGGACTACTGAGGGGGTTGATGAGGGGTATACTAGGAACGGAAGCAGTATTTATGAACACCTATAGAGCTAGGGGTAGGGCAGAGATTTGGCTTGCACCAACACTACCTGGGGATATAAGGTACATTCCACTACACGGTGATTCCTGGATAGTTCAGGATAGTAGCTATCTAGCTCATCACGGGGATATAGATGTGAGCATAGCGTGGAGGGGACTTAGAGGTGTTCTAGCGGAAGGTGAGTTATTCTGGTTGAGGCTTAGTGGTCATGGTGGTGTCTGGGTTAATGCCTATGGTGGATTGGAGGAGTTGAGAGTACCAGCTGGTGAGGTAGTTACAATAGACAACTTCCACTTTGTAGCTATGCCAGAAACCGTAGACTATAGAATCAAGAAGTTCGGTGGTTGGAAGAGCTTCCTCCTAGGTGGTGAAGGACTAGTATTTGATGTAAGAGGCCCAGCAGTAGTATACCTACAGACTAGAATACTACCACCATTTGCAAGACTACTTAGAAGATTTCTCGGAGAGAAGTAGTACTTAATTTTTACTTTTCTTCCATTCCGGTGGATAGGTACCAGGTGGCATCAAGACTCTGATAGGCTTAGCCGCTATTCCGTGATCGGCTGTAAGTATTTCTTCACTTCTCATAGTAGCTTCTGCTATAGCTACAAGCTCTCCTTTTTGAGTCATTATAGCTACAGTATCACCTATTTTAATTCCACTATCTATTCTGAGTATTCCAGGTACAGCTAACCATGCTCCATGGCATATGGCATCTACAGCTGAATCTCTTATAATGAGTCTAGGTAGATGTTCTACAGCTCTTTCAACAGGTACTATTATACTTCTAAGACATTCATCATACCCATATTCCTTCCACATTCTATAGGCATCCATGACATCTTGTAATGTAACTAGAGTTTCATCATCTCTAAAGGGTCCTACTTTCGTTCTCCTCAATTCCTGCATATGAGCACCACATCCTAGAATCTCTCCAATATCATGACATAGTTTCCTTATGTACGTACCTCTCTCACATCCTATACGTAATAGTACGTCCTTACTATCTCTCTCGAGCAACTCTATGAAGTATATTCTCCTTATTCTAACAACTCTCTTTACAGAAGACCTTAATGGTGGTCTTTGGTATATAGGCCCAATAAAGTTTTCCAGTACTTTGATGAGCTCATCATCTGGAACGTTAGCATGTAGTCTCATTAGACATACGTACTCTTTTGGAGCTGACATTAGTGCCTGAGCTATTTTAGTAGCCCTTCCTAGCATTATTGGTAGTACACCGGTCACTTTGGGATTTCCCTATCCTAGGAGTTCTAGGGTCCCTCCGTGACCGGCTCTATTGAGGTTGAACATCTTCTTTATCCATGCTACCACATCATGACTCGTAGGCCCTGGGGGTTTATCGAGGTTTATAATACCTAATTGCAACAGTTCTTCAGTACTTCTTTCACTAGGAGGTCTACCATATCTAGGATCTGTAGGTTCTTCATCTTTTACATAGACCTCTCTCTCTATGGATGGAAATTTAGTTCCTAATAGTACTCGCACCATATGCACCTCATACTACACTTATCTTGGGTTTAACAGGTGTTCTCATAAAATCTAATAGTCCTTCACTTTCAAGTGCTTTGTATACCTCTTCATCTGTAGCTCCTTTACTTATATTCACTTTTCGATCAGTTGGAATTA
>QMRW01000064.1 GCA_003650785.1 Thermoprotei archaeon
GGTCTTGGAAGAGCTATGGTACCCTCTGGAGCATCTACGGGCAGATATGAAGCACTTGAACTCCGTGATGGAGGCTCTAGATTTATGGGAAAAGGAGTATCTAAGGCAGTATATAATGTGAATAATATTATCGCAAGAGAGATTATTGGTATGGACTCTAGAAGACAGTATGAAATTGACAAAAAGATGGTACTACTCGATGGTACTCCTAACAAAGCTAGATTAGGTGCTAATGCTATATTGGGGGTATCTCTCGCAAGTGCTAAGGCTGCTGCAGCTACTTATAGAGTTCCTTTATATCAGTACCTAGGAGGTATTAGTGCAAGAGTACTCCCCACTCCTCTGATGAATATATTGAATGGAGGAAAGCATGCCGGTAATGAACTTAGTATTCAAGAATTTATGGTAGTTCCTGTAGGAGCTAGGAGCTTTAGAGAAGCACTAAGAATAGGTGTAGAAATATACCACTCACTAAAGAAATACCTAAAAGAGAAGTATGGTCTAGCAGCTATCAATGTAGGAGATGAAGGAGGTTTTGCTCCACCCATGAAGTACTCTAGAGAGGCACTTGATGCCCTGTGTAGAGCTGTGAAGATATCAGGGTACTCTTTAGAGTCTGATGTATACCTGGCACTAGATGTTGCAGCAACTAGCTTCTATGATGAAGATAGTGGAGTGTACTTTATAGATGGAGAAAAGCTGAGCACGGATAAGTTCCAAGAATATTTATTGCAACTAATCGATGAATATCCAATAATCTCCATTGAGGATCCATTTTATGAGGAAGATTTTGAAGCATTTTCCATTTTCACTAAGGAAGTGGGAGATAAGGTACAGGTAGTAGGAGATGATCTCTTTGTAACTAATGTAGAAAGACTGAGAATAGGTATCGAAAAGAGAGCAGCAACAGCACTTCTACTTAAGGTCAATCAAATAGGCACTCTAAGTGAAGCATTAGAAGCTGCACAGTTAGCCATGGAGAAAGGACTTAAGGTCATAGTCAGTCATAGATCAGGAGAAACTGAAGATACCACAATCTCTGATCTAGCAGTAGCACTCAACTGTGGACAGATAAAAACAGGAGCACCTGCTAGAGGGGAGAGAACAGCCAAGTACAATAGGCTGCTCAGAATAGAGGAAGAGTTAGGGGACTACGCTCTCTACAGAGGAGTAAAGTCAATTAGATAGATTTTTATGTTCACTCATGAATAAAACGATAAGTGATGAAGGTTGAAAGCACGGACTAATGAAGAGATCCAGGCTTCTGAACATTGAACAAGGTGTATTAAATGAATAGCACCTTCATAAAATTTGCTATAAAGATAGCAATACGTAATGTTCGAATAAGAAAGACTAGAACCATACTAACTGTGCTAGCCGTAACCTACAGTGTTGCTACGCTAATAGCCCTCAGGACTGTAGGCATAGGCGTACATGAGAAGATAGCCTCTGAGATCAGAGCCTTTCTCAGAGCTGATATAATAATTAGTGAGGAAAGTGTAGTGATCCCCGAGGGAATAGTAAATATCCTAGAGAGTGAGCTTAAGCATGTAGATTATATAATACCCGCAATACTCGTGACAGGAAAACTAGGAGTGCATAGTACAAGTATCCTTGCAGTAGAAAAAGAGGGTTTAGAAAAGTTATCCATAGAGCTCTCAAAGGGTACATTCTTTAAAAGTGAGGAATGCTACGAGATTATACTAGAGGAGGAGCTTGCTCACAGAATGGGGATTAATGAACCAGGAGGAGAAGTGATATTAAGCATAAATGTAGGCAATTTATTCATAGAGAAGAAGTTTAAGATCATAGGAATAGCGAAAAGAGCATCCTCTCTAGCGAAAGTAATGGGATTTACCATAGCAATAGTACCATTACCGGTGTTACAAGACATGTTAGGAAGGGAAGGATTCATCAATCATATATTCGTAAAAGTAAGTAGCGATGATATGATAGAAGCTGTCAGTAGAGATATAAAGACGCTATTCCCGAGAGCTAACCTAATAAAACAGACAGAAGTAATAGAAGCTGTTTCGAGGATCTTAGATATAATAAGGGGTACCCTCTCTGCAGTAACCCTAGTAGGACTACTAGTAGCTGCTCTCGGAGTTATGAACACCGTAATGATGTCAATCCGAGAAAGAATTCATGAAATAGGTGTATTAAAGGCTATCGGGGCAAGTGGATTACAAGTCATGACCATATTTCTAAGTGAAGTACTAGCTATAGGTCTAAGTGGAGGAGCTCTAGGCTGTATTGTTGGATACTGGGGGTCACACATACTAAGGAGGATAATAATTAAGTTAGGGCTTCCTTTTGACATACCCATACTCATAGTACCCGAGGTATACGCATGGGGAATCTTCATAGCAATATCAGTTTCAATAGTGGCTGCTCTATATCCAATAAGCTATGTCCTAAGGATAAGACCAGTGGAGGCGCTACGCTTTGAGTAGATACATACTAGAGCTTAAGGATGTACATAAGATATATGAAGTTAGTAGAGAAGTTAAAGTACACGCGCTTAAGGGAGTAAATCTAAGAGTTAAGGAGGGAGAGATACTAATAGTAATGGGTCCCTCGGGTTCGGGGAAGAGTACACTTCTCAATATAATAGGTACTTTAGATAAACCTACTAGTGGTAGAGTAATAATAGATGGAGTTGATATAACAGATTTAAGTGAAAGAGAACTTGTGAAATTTAGGCTAAGGAAGATAGGCTTTGTATTCCAGATGTACAATCTTCTTTCCTCTCTTACCTCATTAGAAAACGTAATGCTACCCATAATAATATCTGGACATCTAAGTGAGAGTGAAGCAAAGAGTAGAGCAGAAACCTTACTAAATATAGTGGGTCTTAGTGATAAATTAAACGCTAGACCCATTCAGCTTTCTGGTGGTCAGCAGCAGAGAGTTGCAATAGCTAGAGCACTAGCAAATGATCCAGCAATAGTACTAGCAGACGAACCAACAGGAAACATAGATGTAGTCTCAACAGTTACAATACTCAAGCTCATTAAATCCATCAACAAATTCCTAGGTACTACTTTTATAATAGTAACACACAATCCAGACGTAGCCCTCATAGGAAGTAGAATTGTAAACATAAGGGATGGTATACTATATGAACATGGAAAGGTACCACATATTACCATAGATGAAGCATTTGATGACATCGAAATGCTTGAACTACAGCTAAGATTTCTCAAAGAAGAACTGAAGAGCTTAAGTAAAATGTATAGAGATGGAAAAATTAGGAAAGAAGAATACCTAGAAAGAATAAGTGCATTAGATAGGAGGATCAAAATGATAGAAAAGGTGGTGAATATTGAAGCATAGTACACTCTTATCGATAATACTAGTGCTTCTACTCATACTGATGAACACTAGGCACACATATTCAGAGGATACTCAAATTGAAGTATCAAAACACACAGTCTTTAAATACACCATAGATATATTCAACAACACCATATCGTGTAAATGTAATGTTAGAATAAGTGTGAAGAATAATTTAAATAGAAAAATAAACGTAACTATTGTGACACTTGAGAGATTTCATAGAGGCACGCTTAATGTAGTAGAAGGCGAACAACCACATGATATCATAGAAAATAATGATTTCAGTATACTGATTTGGGAAACAGCAATAACAGAGAAAAGCTACTGGTATGTCTCCATAGAATACCTACCAAATATATCAATACCCGTAGAAATTGGGTTAAAGATGCGCTATGAAGGACCTAGTACAGCACACCTGGATAGGGACAAGTACTTACTAACAGGAGTGAGAGCTAAAGGTACAGTAATCCTTGATCTATTACTAATTAATACAAGAGAGGAGTACGCTATCACATCCTATGGAGAGCGAGTAGTACTACCATTAATAGCAACATTATCACTATCACATCCCAAGGATCTATGTATAGTGATGGATAACGAACCAGAGGCTAACTATACTCATGTCCAGAGGGATTATGGGATTCATAGTTGGATAGTAGTACTACAACATCGTATGAGAATAAGACAAGAGATTTTTATAAGGAAATTAACAGCATGGCACAGTCTATGGCTTCCTCCTATTTCTATAGATCTAATAGATGACCCCTGGAAGATACGGGCGCAACTTGAAGCCACAGAAATAGAGAAGATGTACAAGAACTTGAAGAATATGCTAAATGAAACAACTAATACATATGAAAAGATGAGGGAAATTAGGGATAGATTAGAAGCTATCGAGAGAGGACTGAGCACGTCACTAATAGAATATAGGAAAGTACTTAACAATTTCATGGAGTCGATCGAGAATTTTGAAAGAAAAATTGAAGATGTTGAGAGATTAGTTAAGTACTATCATGATAATATAAAACATCGAATAGCTAGTATAGAAGGACAACTCGAGGAACTCATAAATACATTAGAATTAATAGAAGATATTACATCAGAACTCAACATTACTACAAGAGGAGTATCAGAAGCTATAGAAGTAGCCAGGTCGCTACATGGAATCCTATCTGATATAGAACAGGCATTTGAAGAAGGATTTGAGTACATAAAATCTAATCTCGATACTGTAAGAAATTTATTGTACACAAGCAAAATTGCGGCTAGGAGGCTTCTAAGTGCACTAGAGGCTATGGGAAGTGTAGTAAGCGATATGGTGAATATGGTGAATAAAGAGATGGATAAGATCAGAAAGCGACTTAGAGATTTAAAACACGAGTTTATGGAAATAGAAAAGCTATACGAAAAGTATACCATACTCATGGAATTAGCAGAGCGTAAGATAGATGAGTACATGAATAGCATCAACGTGACGACAAGATCAGAGGAATTAGAGATATCTAAAAAGATATCAGTAAAGTATAACATCGGTATTAAGCTTCCACTAATGGTAGCAGAGATTAAGACAACAACACATACAATCGCAAAGGAAGTCCCAAAAAAGGAGACACTCGCTTACCTAAATCTATTGATGTTGATTCCTCTACTAGGAGTAATAGCTCTGGTTTTTCATAAATTATTCACTAGATGTAGAAAATATGAGAAATTATCTCCTGAGATAGAAGAACTATTCATGAGGTTAAATAAAATAGAAGAATATATCAAGAAGAACATAAAAAGGACAATTAGTGAATATTAGTTTAGAATAACAGAAGCAATTAGCACAAGCTTAAAAATACTGCTATCTTAAACTAAATAGGCATGGTTATGGAGACCTTTAGCAAGATATTAGTGGCCAACAGAGGAGAAATTGCAGTAAGAATAATAAGGACAGCTAGAGAAATGGGCATAAAGACTGTGGCCATATATTCAAAAGTAGATCATGACAGTCTACACAGATATTTAGCTGATGAAGCCTACTACATTGGAGAAGCAGATCCCTCGGAAAGCTACCTTAATATCGAGAAGATAATTACAATAGCTAAACAGAGCGACTCCGAAGCTATACACCCTGGTTACGGTTTTCTTTCACAAAATCCATGCTTTGTAAAGAGATGTGAAGAGGAAGGCATTGTATTTATCGGCCCTCCTTCAAGAATACATGAACTTGTAGGGAATAAATTAGAAGCAAGGAAGATTGCTAGAAAAGCGAATGTTCCCATAGTTAAAGGTAGCGAAGTAGCTATAACAACTGCGAGTGAAGCCCTAGAGGAGGCAGAGAGAATAGGGTATCCAGTAATCTCTAAACCTATACTAGGAGGCGGAGGGATAGGTATGAGAGTATATTGGAATGAAGCTGACATACTCTCATACTTTGATAGGATGAGTAAGCTAGCAGAATACGCCTTTGGAGCTAGTGGAATGTACATAGAGAAGTACTTTCCTAACGCTAGACACATAGAAGTCCAGATCCTAGGATTGGGAAGTAAGCAGGTTCATCTATACGAAAGAGAGTGTAGTATCCAAAGGAGATTTCAGAAGATTGTGGAAGAGGCGCCCTCTCCAGCACTGAACTCTAGAACAAGGAAAAAAGTTATCGAGTATGCACTGAGAATAGCTAGTGAACTTAGATACATTAATGCAGGTACTATAGAGTTCATATATGTGCCCACTGAAGAGGAGTTCTACTTCATAGAGGTTAATTCTAGGATTCAGGTAGAGCATCCAGTTACCGAAATGATTACAGGGATAGACATAGTAAGAGAACAGATAAACATAGCATATAGCGGAGAACTGTCCTTCGATCCCTTGGATATAATAATAAGGGGACATGCAGTAGAAGCTAGAGTTATAGCAGAGGATCCTCTGAGAAATTTTGCTCCCTCCTCAGGATTGATCACTGAATATATACAACCCGGAGGTCAAGGAGTTAGAGTTGATAGTGGAGTATATGCAGGGTATAAAGTGCCTGTGGAGTACGATCCTCTGATAGTAAAACTAATTACATGGGCAGAGAGTAGAGAACTCTGTGTAAAAAGAATGAAAAGAGCTCTAAATGAATTCATTATAGGAGGTATAGTAACTAATATACCGCTACTCCTATCCATAATAGAGGACGAAGACTTTAAGAAGGGGGATATAAACATAAACTTTCTACAAAATAAGGACTTTCGTGAGAGGATAGAGTTTTACACTAAGAATATGATAAGAATACCTGTACGAATGCAAAAGGAAAAGAGAGAGGAACCCACGATTTCAGCCTGGAGGCTTTCATCTCGTATCATGTACAGAGGCGCTCCTTATGAAGACTGATACTATCGAGAGTTACTTAAAGCGTAAGAAGAAGACTACAATACTACTACTCTTACTTGGTCTAGTAATCTACATGTTATTCCTACTTGTAATTCAAGTAGATGTCATAGAAGTCTTTAGAATTATACATCGGGTAGACTCTAAGGCACTCATCTTAGCACTTGTCTTCGATACACTCTTCATAATATTTTATGCTCTTGCATGGTTTAGTCTAGTTAGGATAGTATCGAATAATATAAGGATAAAGGATGCTCTTCTAGCAGTTATCATGGGATGGTTAGGAGATATGATAGTACCAGCAGCCTTTATGACAGGTGAGGTTATTAGACTATACTATGTGAACAAGAAATGCAATATTGAATACGGTAGACTAGTTCCTACAGTGATATTACATAGATTGCTCAGTGCAATGGCGTTCGTCTTCTATATAGTGTTGGGTGCTGTACTAATAGCAAGATATGGCGCTATACCTACTGATGTGTATGGGCAGACCCTAGCAGTAGCAGTCATCTGTGGAATATTTGCACTAATTGGATTCATAGTACTATTCAATGAAAGGATAATGAGCTTTCTACTAGATAGAACTTCAAACACCATCAAAAAATTCTTAGCGAAGTTTAAGTTGGAGCACTACATAGCCTCTGTAGAGGGAGGGCTAAACTCTTTCAAGTATACTATTCACTTACTATATAAAAAACGATTACCAATAACTCTAGGCTTTATACTACTCCTGATTCA
>QMRW01000065.1 GCA_003650785.1 Thermoprotei archaeon
ATTATTCGGTCACCACTTCGGTTTCACTAGCTCTAGCCTATGAGATCTTAAAGAGATCAGAGCATTTTACCGGAACTAGAGACCTAACACGTTTAATTGTGGAGAAGGCTAATGAGAAAAGTTCCATCATGGGTGAAGGGGCTATTAAAGTGGTCAAAAATTCAAATCGATCTATACAATTTAGACATTTCCTCGAGATGTGGTTATGATTCTTCGTGTACGCGCTTACCTTCAGCGTATACTAGTAGAGGATAGCTCTCTAGGGAGAAGGGATCTCCACTCCATAGTACGAAGGATGCCCATTTATCTATATCTAAGGTTCCAAGTACATTGTCAATACCTAGAATCTTAGCATTCCTTAGAGTCAGTATTGAGATACACTCCTCTTTACTAGCTCCAAACCTTCTAAAGAACCTCATTTGAAGGAAGAGGTTTCGCTGTAGCACTACAGGGTGATCGGACATAAGACCGAAGAAGGGTTTAACTCTTAGTAGTTTCTCTATATTCCTCCAGCTCTCATGCTTCAACTCAACTTTGTAGGGGAAGGCATCGATGGGTCCATAGATTAAGGGTACTTTTTCCTCCTTTATGACCGCAAATGCAGCCTCACTATGTAGGTCACATCCATGCTCAATAGTTACATCTAAGCCAAACTCCTCTTTAATTCTAAACAGTGCTAGAATATCATCTATTTTATGAGCATGCACTCTAAGCTTGATCTCTCCTCTTAGTACGGGAAAGAGTGCGGAAATATCGGGTTCTACCTCTTCGTATTCCTTCTTCCCCCTCTCCACGAGAACCATTTCATTTCGAGCCTTTAACAGCGCTCGTCGTAAAAGAGTGAGTGCACCCATCCTAGTAAAGGGCCTTGTTCCTTTCCAACCAGTTGTACTCCTGGGGTTATAGCCTAGAGCAGCTTTAATTCCTGCATAACCTATGAAGGCATCTCTCGTACTTTTCGAATAGTTCCTGATCACTACAGCCTTTCCTCCTATAATATTACCACTACCCGGCAATACACAGGAGTATAAGACTCCTTGCTCTATAGACTCCTTAAAGGATTTATCATCCATATAGATAGAGTCTAGTGCATCGGCGAGTGATATTACCGAGTCCATCTTTTCATTAGTCTCTTCTTCGGCTGGTGGTTCACCACTCCTCCTCATACCTATGTGTGAATGAGCGTCTATAAAGGCTGGTGTTACTACTTCTCCTTCAGCTACTACTTCACATTTCGGTCTCTTACGACTTATGGACACAATTTTCCCGGTCTCCTCATTAAAGCATAGGTATGCGTTGGATATAGGAGGTTCGGGTCTTCCAGTGTATATTAACTTGGATTTTACCGCTAGCATGTATTCAATAATGTGATGTTTGTTTTAATACTTTCAGTTACAGAGTAAGCTTTTTATCTTACATCAATACATACATGTAATGATGAGCACTAGAGAGTTCATAGATAAAGTGAAAGAGGAACTAGAGAGTTTCATAGAGGAGTTCAGGGAGAATCTAGAAAAGAAATTTGAGGAATATGTAGAGAAAGTAGAGGAATTGAGCAGTAGAACTATGGATACTATTAAGAAGAGGGACTATAAGGCTTTTCGTGAGCTCATAGAAGATATTAGAGTACTGAGAGAGGAACTGCATACAAGCCTACGATCATTAGTCTTCAGAAACAGAATGAAATTCAGAAAACTATGTTGGAAGCTTAGAAAGGAAGCCTACAGCTTTATAAATTCCATAAAAGGAGAGGAAAGATCAGAAGTACTTGATGAGATAAGAAGCATATTTGAGGATAGTAGGGATAGAATTGAAAATATAATTGAAGACTATAGAGAAAGAATGAGAGACCTATCAGATGCCCTAAGAGACCTATCCCATTTCAGAGTCTCAACTGTAGGTCCTAGATCCATAATGGTAATGAAAGCTGATATACTGAATGAGGTAGGACGATTCCTCGATATAGGAATGAAAAGAGTTGAGGATATAATGGAAAGACTCCAAAAAGCACTTAAATCAGCCTTTGAGACCACACCAGAAAAAAGAGAAGAAAGTACTGTAGTATCGTCTATTAGACTATCCAAGAATGATCTAGAGATCATAGATTGTCTCGTAGAGGTAGGGATCTTTAGAAGTAGAAGTGAAGGAGTAGCCTTCTTTACACATAAGGGAATAGAAGCTAGTAGAGAAGTATTTGAACGTTTGAGAGAAAAATTGAATGAAATTCAGAGACTACATAGTGAAGTAAAGAAAGAGCTTGAAAGCATATTTAAGAGAGAAGAGAAAAGAGAGAAACAATCCTAACTTAGACTACTCATTAACAATGATCGATAAAGGTAGAAATTTTTATTGATTATTCTCATAAGAGTACACTGATAACCTCTTTTATAGATATTTTGAGATAAAAGTACGAAATACTTTTTTACCTAATAATCGATCCTAAAAGGGAGCTAGTAATGTCTGTAGTTGCCGAAGCTAAGCATGTGGTTAAGCGCTATGGGACCATTACTGCTCTAGATGGGGTCACATTAGAACTTAAAAGAGGAAAGATAGTAGGTCTACTAGGTCCTAATGGAAGTGGAAAGTCTACATTAATAAAGGTACTAATGGGATTTATTCCCCCTGACTCAGGTTACGTATCTGTACTAGGCGTAGATCCCTACGAGCATCCTGATATAAGAGCAAAGATAGGCTATGTCCCCGAGGAGGTGAAGTTGTATGAATCCTTAACTCCTAAGGAACTCTTCGATCTAGCAGCTAGGATAAGAAGAACTGATACGGACAAGTACTATAGAATGCTTGAAACATTATCCAACGCTCTAGATCTCAGATCGAAACTCCACAACCTAATAGGTTCACTCTCAAAGGGCTACAGACAGAAAGTAGCCATAGCACTAGCACTACTTCACGATCCAGAGATACTGCTCCTCGATGAGCCTATAATAGGATTAGATCCCATAGTAGCTAGAGTGTTCAAGGAGATACTGATGGAACTCAAGAGAAGAGGAAAGGCTATCCTCTTTTCTACGCATATTCTAGAGCTCGCCGAGGTCATATGCGATAGAATTGCGATAATACATAGGGGAAAGATAATACTAGAGGGTACTAGAGATGAAATTGTAGAACAGGCTAGAGAAAGAGGAGCTCTAGAAGAGGTATTCCTAGAGGTAACGGGTAAGAGAGGAGAAGTAGAAGAACTTGTGAAAGCTATTAGAGAGGAAATAATATGATCGGAATGAGAGATCTTCTGTACTTGGTAAAGGTACTATACAGAGAGACTGCTTATCTGATGATTAAAAGCACTAGACCTGTTATGAGTCCTAAAGATGCTATTTCTAAGAGTAAGCGAATGTGGACTGTGAATATACTTATAGCTACAGTAATGGCTTTTATACTCTCTCTATTCCTGATAATTGTCTTCTATATTCCTATGCCAGAAAGCACTAATGTCGATATTGAAACCCTACTTAGATCGACTACCTTGAGCTATGTTGGATGCATATTCCTCTTTAGCTTTATGTTCAGTACGACTACTTCATGGGTACTCCAAGAATATGACTTAGTAGAGCCCATTAAACCACTACCCCTTAGCGAAGATGATATGAGAATTTTAATACTCTTGTCTGCTCTAATTGGATCTATTCCTATACTAATTATACCACTAATCTACTCTATAGGTCTCGCTATAAGATTTAACTCTATTGCTGTACTCATAATTGCACTCCTCTACGGTATACTTACATTTCTACTAGCTACGGGTATTTCACTAATACTGACCTCTCATATAGGTGCTAAACGTTTCGCAGGATCTAGTCTCAGGATAAATATTCTAAGAGCACTCAATACCTTAATATATGTACTGAGCATGAGCCTAATATACATTTTCTGGAATTTCTTAAGTAGAGTGAATATTATTCTAAAGCATCTGACAAGCATAGGTAGTGGACTTGAGTACCTTGCTGAATCTCTATTATTTATATACCCTCTATCTGCATGTGAGGGAATTGTAAGCGGAGCCACTGGTGATAAAATGCCCCTCCATCACTTCGTATTAAGTATGGTATACCTGTATCTAGCATACAGAGTATTCAAAATCGGTAGTAGGAGATATTGGAGGGTGCTTCTCCGTCCAGAGTATATAGGAGTAGAATTAGTTAAGCCCATTAAGGGAATTTCACGCTGGACTCTAGATCCTAAAATAGGCTTAATGATTAAAGATCTCAAGATGATATATAGAAATCCGAGAAGTGGATACTTGTTCTTCTTTCCCCTGATATACTCAATATACCTCCTGATAAGCTTCAGAGAATTAGTGGAAGATCCAACATTCTTAGTTATCTATAGCGTAATCACATACCTTATCCTAGGATTCCTAGTATCATATGTACCCTATCAGTTACTACTAGCAGAGGGAGACAACCTCTGGCTTCTCTTTGCTAGTGGAATTAGGAAAAGAGATATAGCCATTGGAAAATCCCTACCTGTAGTACTACAGAGTTCGATAGTCCTCACACTTTACAGTTACATCCTCTCGCCTATGGGAGTGCCTGCTACAGTATCTTTTATCTTTACAGGAACTTTCTACTGTACAGCAACCGCCATTATGGTATCGACTATATGGACTAGGACTATAGGTCCGGAGACTAGAATGCTGAAAATGTCAGTACCAACATTTCTACTCACACTATTAATGCAAGCACTTATGGCGATTCCTCATGTTATAGTAACCCTACTATCTCGGATACTCCCTCTCTTCTATTTGAGAGTATTATTTATATCCATGCTGGAGCTTCTGATAGTCGTAATCGTATGTAGATTAGTGCTAAGGTAGACCTAGCTTATGATGATTTTTCAATAACGTTAAAGCCTGGTATGGACTTAGAGCACCATATTGAGTTCTCTCACTATTCCTTCCTCCTGTGGATTGTAGAAGATGGAGGTAAGGGGTCTTTCATAAAATTACAAGCCTGAAATCTACTCAGTACCTAGTCCATGTTCGTAGTGGGATTTGTGAGAGGAGATATGTTGTGTATTTTCTAACAAGAGTACTTATAGGAGACTGCTCGTGGGAGTGTGTTCAGAGTAGAGCGCTATCGAGACGCGGGCTTGAAGAGTTTCCTGGGATGTAGAATTGCCAGATCTTTAGCTCTCACCTTAGTCATCAATCCTTCCATATCTTTCTTCACCCTAGAAGCAACTACATTTTCGTCAATGTCTACGACTAGAACTTCTTGTAACAGCAGTTTTAAACTTCTTGAAAAATACGGGCTTTATCCGTTTAACCCTTCTGGAACTATAGGTAGATTAGATAAATTCATAGTGGCGCCCGCGCCGGGATTTGAACCCGGGATCTGCGGCTCGACAGGCCGCCATGCTGACCGGGCTACACCACGCGGGCTATGGTAGCCTGTTTTAATACATTGTTTGATTTAGTACTTCTATATGCACTCTTGTACTCGATCATCATATCTTAAACCTGTAGGATATAAACGTTTTGTGCTTTTACGCTCAGATAGACACTTAACTAACTTTGAGCCCTAGGTTCTACATAAGACCCTAATCTCTTTAAGTGAAACTATTTTCCTTTGTAAGAATCTTTTCTAAAACTCCAGAAACAGCTTCCGTAGGCTCAGTTGTGATTATACAGAGCTCTACTAACTCCACATAGAGCTACTGCCTTAGTAAAACTTCCATCTATACCCACACCTATTATCAAGGCGTCTCCCCATTTCTCTAGGCAACAGATCTATAAAATCGATTAGTTATCTCTACATAGAGAAGTAAGTAATAGTGATCCCTAATTTGATCAGTACTATGACTACTGATCAATTTCTAGTAGTTTACTCTAAAAGTTCAGAATTTCTGCCATCTGACCGGGGTCTGATAGGTCATTTTTCGAAGATTTAGGAATCCGACTTATAAATAACCTGTACTTAACTGATGTACAGCACTATCTGGATAAGACTATTTTAGGAATAGAACTCATTAGAAGAGTGAGGAAAACTACTTCATAGTCTAAGTGTTAAGCTAGTATAAGATTAACCTAAGGACAAGGTCAAGAGAAGTAAAAAGAATAACTTCCTTTTATGGCTCGGCTGTTTTGCCCCTCATGAACCTTGAGTCCTCCTGAGGGATGTTATAGGCCCTCAGTGAGTACTTTATAGAGACCTTCCTACAAATGGAAGTATTATGGGGGTCTCCATACACTCAAGAGTGTAGATTGGAATTAAGCATATAAGAGCTCAATACGCAGTAGAGGTAGCTCCTATAAGCAAATGTATTGAATCCTCAAGTAGAGAATCTGGGCTTATGGGAAGCTCTCAGATCACGGAGAGCCTTTCAGTGAGTATGAAATTGTAAGGAAAGTCGGGTTACGGTCATACAAGAAGCTTTCGAGAATAATCCTCATGATTAAGTCCTCTGAGGATATAGGCAGGGAAGGCAGAGTATATGTCTTTACCCAGACACCAGATGTAATGTCTACAATCCTCGAATTCATCAGGTTAGCTGAGGAGAGAAGTTCTTAGAGTGTCAAGCCTATAATGCAGAGAAAGAGTTCTCTATCGATTATACTAGGCGAAGAGGAAAAAGCTAAGAGACTATTAACAGTGAGACACTTTATGAAGTCATGAGGTACTAGAACTGAACGCCACAGCTTCTATCTCTGATCATGGATAAGAACCGCTATACCTTCGGCACTATCCATTAAGCATTAGGAGGGAATGAAACTAGAGCTACATGGGATGAATAGAAACTATATACCTCTCCAGTCAGACAAATGAGAGATGGATTCACAGCCTAGAAGGAGGACATTTGAAGAAGAGGGGAATTAGCAAAGGAGCTTAAACTCCTCCTCAGAAGATAGTCCGCGGAAAAAGGGCGCACGCTACTAGTAGATAAATTCATAGAGCTCTAATTCTCGTTATAGCAGATATCAAGAGCTCCTTAGATAGCTTCTTCAACGATGCTTTTCACTTATTGGAAACTACCCCCTAAGTACAAGAATATGAGAAAGCTTTATTGCCGTGACACATATTGTATGAATGGTGGGAAAATGAGCGTAGTAGTGGTCGATGATAAGTATAGAGTACACCTTCCACGCAGAGTTCGGGAAAGAATAGGCATATCTAAGGGCAGTAGATTACTTATCATACCCTTCCATGAGGGTCTGATCCTCATAGCTCTGAAAGGTAAGAAGTTCGCTGGCTATCTCAGGGACTTTGTCTATGATGAAGAGGCCCATGAGGCTACTAAGTATTTATTCAGGGGGAGAGCCTAGTGC
>QMRW01000066.1 GCA_003650785.1 Thermoprotei archaeon
ATAACCTCATAGAGGAGATGAGACGAAACCTCAAAAAGCATGGAATGATAAAAGTTAGAATACTGAAAAGCTATAGAGAGAGTATGAATAGGAGTAGACAAGAACTTGCTCAAATGATAGCAAATCTATTAGATGCAGAGTTAAAAGAGGTCAGAGGTTATACTTTTACTCTAAAAAGGGGATCATAATGATTAAATGGCATGCACTCAGTATAGAAGATGTCCTGAAAAAGCTAAATGTAGATCCCTCCACAGGACTGAGTGAAGAAGAAGTTAGAAGGAGATTGATGAAATATGGACCTAACGAAATCCCAAGAGAAGAGAGATTAAAATCCATAGTCATCCTATTAAGACAATTTAAAAGTATTCTTGTATATCTGCTTATATTTGCTGTACTTGTTTCAATAGCTATAGGAGAGTTTACAGATGCTACAGCCATATCCATAATCCTCACACTTAATGTAGTACTAGGATTTATACAGGAGTACAGAGCCGAGAAGGCTATGGAACTCTTGAGAAAGCTTGCTGCTCCTAAGGCTAGAGTTATTAGAGAAGGAATAGAGATGGAGGTCAAGGCCGCAGAAATAGTACCTGGAGACATCATAGTCCTAAGGGCTGGTGATAGAGTACCCGCTGATGCTAGACTCTTTGAAAGTGTGAACTTAAGATTAGACGAGGCAATTCTAACAGGGGAGTCGACTCCTATTGAGAAGATAACTGATCCATTACCTGAGGATGTTCCAATTCATGATATGAAGAATATGGTGTTCATGGCTACAACCGTGACTTATGGTCGAGGGCTGGGCGTAGTCGTAGCTACTGGACTAAAGACCCAGTTTGGAAGGATAGCCGAATTAGTCAGAGAGGAAGAGAGTGAGCCTACACCACTTCAGAGGAGAATCGAACACCTAGGCAGAGTACTAGCTATAGTCATGAGTGGATTAGTAGCAATAATCTTCTTCCAGATCTATTTGGGTGGACTCGGTCTTATACCTGCACTAATGACATCAATAAGCCTAGCTGTAGCGGCAGTTCCGGAGGGGCTACCAGCAGTACTAACCATAGCTCTGGCCCTAGGGGTTCAGAGGATGGCATATAGAAATGCCATAGTCAGGAGATTGGCATCAGTAGAGACCCTAGGCAGTGCAACAGTCATATGTACTGATAAGACAGGGACATTAACTAAGAATGAGATGACTGTGGTCAAAGTCTTTGCTAATGGTGAACTTATAGAGGTAACAGGGTCGGGATATGAGCCTGAGGGAAACTTTCTGAAGAATGGTAAAGTCATAAACCCACTTGAAGATACTACGGTGAAGAGATTACTGGAGGCGGGGCTCCTCTGTAATGATGCTAGCTTGGTAAGAAGAGAAGGGGAATGGAGGATTATAGGAGATCCTACTGAAGGCGCTTTAGTAGTACTCGCCCACAAGGCTGGGCTATCTGAAGAAGAGAGGTCGAAGAAAATAAGGTTCTCGGAAATACCCTTTGACTCTATTAGAAAGAGGATGAGTACAGCTCATGTATTACCCTCAGGAGAGAGAATACTCTACCTAAAAGGAGCCCCTGATATTGTCCTCTCTTTGTGTAAGTACATAGAAGAGCATGGATCTGTCAGATTATTAAAGGAAGAGGATAGAACAAGAATACTAAATATAGTGTCAAGTATGGCTAGAGAAGCTCTACGAGTTCTAGCATTAGCGTATAAGAGATTAGACCAAAGTAAGGATAGGATAGAGGAGGAGGATGAGAGAGATCTAGTCTTCATAGGTTTAGTAGGTATGATAGATCCCCCGAGACCTGAGGTCTTTGAAGCAGTTAAACGAGCTAAAGAAGCTGGGATAAAGGTAATAATGGTCACTGGAGATCACAGAGATACAGCTATTGCTATAGCTAAATTAATAGGTATACTAGAAGGGGACAACGATGATGCAGTAATTACTGGGAAAGATCTAGATAATATGAGTGACGAGGAACTGTACGAAAGGGTCGAAAAAATATTAGTATATGCTAGGGTCTCCCCAGAACATAAATTAAGGATAGTAAAGGCGCTTAAAAGAAGAGGACATATAGTAGCTATGACGGGAGATGGTGTTAATGATGCCCCTTCAGTAAGGAGTGCCGATATTGGAATCGCCATGGGTATAAGAGGGGCTGATGTCACTAGAGAAGTAGCGGATTTAGTACTAGCTGATGATAATTTTGCTACTATAGTAATTGCAATAGAGGAAGGTAGAACTATCTTTAATAATCTAAGGAAGTTCATCCGATTACTCCTCTCGGCAAACTGGGGTGAAATAGCAATAATATCGCTAGCATCTCTTCTGAAACTACCCATACCACTTACACCAGCTCAGATTCTATGGATTAACTTAATAACAGACGGCCTACCTGCCCTCGCCCTAGGAGTAGATCCCCCGGATCCAGATATAATGAAGAGACCACCTAGAGATCCCAATGAGAAGGTGTACAGTGGAATGGAGCTTTTCTTTGTAGTTACTACAATACTAGCACTAATATTCTGGACTCTACCTTTCTGGTGTACGCTGATAGTACTCAATAGATCTCTGGAGGAAGCTAGAAGTACTGTCTTTACAACAATTGTTATCTTTGAGCTTCTACTAGCTCTACAGTGTAGGTCTGAGAGTAGATATGTTTTCGGATCTTTTGAAATGCTTACTGCTAATAGAAAACTCCTCTTAGCTGTAGTGCTTTCACTATTGTTACATGCAGTAATAATGAATATTCCATATCTTCAGAGAATACTCGATGTAGTGTACTTAAGCCCAGAACTATGGTCTATTGCTATTCTTCCCTCCTTAACAGCACTACTTATACACCCAGGTATACTTGACACTAGAAGATTTCTACGCTTTCTCAGAAGGGTTTTGTAAGCATTCTCTTAATTTTCGTCAAGTATCTACATATTTTAACACACTCCTCGGGTATCTCGATGAGTTTTCCATTCTCTACCACTAAGTGGACTCGCTTAAATCCACCTATTATCTTACTAACCTCCTCTACGAGCATGTGGAGTTGGATACAGTGAGGGGATCCATCTACAGTTAAGACAACGACTTCATCTAACGGTACTCTTGCTAATATCGAGGCTAGCTTTAATGCTACTGTATTCATGTGCTCATCTTCGAGACACACCGCTAGAGAAACTCTATCTCTAGCTACACTCTCAAATAATTCAGGGTATTCGTCCCTAACACATGTTCCATAAAGCAGTAGCTTTCTTACTCTTCTTATAGTCCTAGAAGCTACATTTACTGTCATCAGCCTTCTATATACAGGATACTCCATTTATACACCCATAATATACTTGTAGGGTGATTATTTTTGCTATTCAATGACAATCACTGTGTATACAGGGCTCATATCAGTAAGGACTCTACTTTTTCTGTTAAAAGAAGGTTGAGAATTTATATTTATGAATTTTAAAAGCTAACTGGAATGTCTGCACCACTGATATCTGTAATAGTACCAACTAGAAACAATGAGAGAACCATAGATCTATTAATGAAATCACTACAGAGACAAGGTATAAGAGCAGAGGTAATAGTGGTAGATTTTTCGGTGGATAGAACTCCCGAAATAGTCATGAAGTACGATTTTGTTAAACTGATAAGGGTACAACACCCTGGGGCAAATCTAGCCAGAAACATAGGAGTAAAGACAGCCAAAGGTGATATAATAGTATTTACGGATGGTGATTGTGAAGTTCCACTAGACTGGTTGGAAAATATTCTAATTGAGTACGAAAAAGATCCAGGAATAGTCTGTATAGGGGGCAGTGTTCTTGTAAGTAGTAGCTTAAGAGAAAGTATAGTAGCATGCTACTACAACGAATCCCTATGGCCTATGATGCCCATATATAGGCAAACTATAGAGCTAACTAAGGATAACTTTCACAAGATCAGAGTTCCAAATAGTAACAATATATCATTCAGACGAGCTATCCTAGAGAGATTCCCCTTTGATGAGGAATTCATGGGAGGTTACGAGGAAGTGGATCTTCTTTGGAGGATCTGTAGTAACGGTTTCCGCGTAATCATAAGTCCTAGGATTATAGTGTACCATCACCACAGCAGAAATTTAAGAAGTCTTCTCAGAAGGGCCTATAACTATGGAAAAGGGCATGCATTATTCTTCCTCAAACATATGAAATGTCGATTGGCTCAAATACCTATCATAGTAGTATTTGTACTATTACCCGTACTTATACCAGTACTAGAGTTTAGTATACCAAATCTTGGTACTTCATTGGGAATACTTCTAACGTATTTTAGTCTTCTCTTAATGTATGCTAGAAAGGGATACTGCTTGAAGAAAGTAGCACTATATCCGCTACTAGATATGGCGTTCTACACCACCTTTGCCGTCGGTATGTGGACTGAGTTCTTGAAAAGGACTCTGGTACGAAATTTACGAAGAGTCTTTTATCACTTGAAGAAAGTCCTCAAACCTCCTCAGAGCTAACATTAGTGAGCACCCTATTACACTCCCCCTATCCATAGTAATTCCTCTATCTGAAATCCTATTCATAAGCTTATCTAGTAAATCTAAGTACTCCTTTTTGAGCTCCACTAACTCGATATTCGGAGACTGATTTGCAAGATTGACTAAGTATGATATTAGTGGCTTCAGAGCACTCGACTTAAAACCTACAGCATCTATAACTTCTATCTGTCTCTCTTTTAGGTAGGATTTAATTTGCCTCGGCACCCTAGTTCTGGATACTAGAAACATCTTCTTAGGCTTGAATAAGGTCCTATAAAGTGTTACTATTTGGATATCCCTAAGTCTCAGAGTTCTCTTGTTTTTGACTCGTCCTCCTCTTTCCTTTCTCTCTACTCCTAGAATATCCGCTAATCCATCCCACAGTCCCTCAATCCACATACTTCTCCACTCTTCAGCTGTTAGAGGTTTAGCTAAATGTCCTCGCATATCCCTAATTCTATACCACCACTCTTTCAACTCCTTACACTCTATTATGACATCTGGACGAATTATAGGAGGATTACTTTCAAGATTTGCTATGTTTAGGACTTTACCACTGTAGACTAGTATATCTGGACGCATGGTCGTATAGAGAGCCCAAACTCTTCTGAGATCTCTATCACCCTCCCAGCCAAGTGGACGGGGAGCTTCTAGGAAGAAGCTTATAAATCCTCTTCCTTCGAGGTATAGTATACAGCTAGGTGGTATAGTGCCCAACTTCTGTTTACCTGCTCTCTCGAAGGTCAGTACTCTATGTTCGGGATATATCATCCTTGCTCTCAAGTGAGCGAGTTCATATAGTATACTTGTGTAAACCCAGCACTGGTATATCGATCTCATGTTAGTTCTCAGCGAGGTCTTTATAGCAGCAGCTGCAGTGTACTTGAACTCCTCTGGGGTAATCTTGCCCCTCAAGAGGTCGTAGGTATAGAAGAATATTTTCTTCTTTAGGTGTGAGAGTGGATCTTCTATGAAACTTTTCAACTCCTTAGAGTATGTTGTACTAGAGAGTTTTAGTTTCTCTTCAGTCTTTGAGATCATAGTCTTTAATCTATCCACCCAAATTCGAGCTGTTACTAATTCTCTTCCAATCTCAGAGCGTATAAACGAGCTTCTAAACTCCTCTCTCAATTTTTCGAATTTAATCCTATTAGATTCACTAAACTTAAACTTTCTTTCAGGATCCTTTTTATCCAGGAATTTAATCAATTTATCGTATAACTTGATCCATTGAGATTCCATAATAGGATTCAATCTCTTCATCCTCATTTTATTATGATAAACTTCATTAATAATAATTCTCACAGAGAGAGGAGTCCTCCTGACAAAATAACTGAGAAGATTGCACCTAAGAAGAAACTACAGGTAGATTGACCTTACATGCTGAGAGGAAATCTCATATATAGCAATATTGCATATGATAGATGAGGGCTGTAGAAACTTCACCTCCATATTAGTGCCGGGGTGCCCGAGCTAGGTCTAAGGGGCCGGACTCGAGATCCCCCTGCAAGGAGAAAGGAGATCCGGTGGGATCATATCCCACGTGGGTTCAAATCCCACCCCCGGCGCCACTTCCATAAAACTCACTCTATGCTTGAAAAATACGTTGAGTTGGTTATAGTCGATGTCCTGAATTCGAAATTCAAGATCTTAGTAAGGATACTCGCCACTAAGGAAGTATCTACTATCTACCATATAGTTATCTATTAACTACTACTTAAGGAATTATAAATAACTCTATAGATAATATTAATTCATTTTTTAAAAAAATTAATCTAAAATGTGAGATTACCACCATACTCTCTCCAATGGTTTTTTAATGATCAATGGTTTAAGGTACTTAATAGTTTGTTCTACACCATCCTCTGGAGACATTATAGGATCCTCATGCTCAAATGACATGACATAGTCATAACCCACTTCTATGAGTGCAGTAATTATCCTGCGCCACTCCACATTACCCCATCCAGGCACTCTAAATCTCATACCTCTGCCAAGTCTTCTCCATGGACCTGTTGAAAGAACTCCATCGGTAGCCACAGCTTCTTTAACAATTTCTACATCCTTAGCATGCATGTGATATATTCTATCTCCAAAGGTGTGTATGAATATTACTGGATCTATACCCTGCCATACTAAGTGGCTTGGATCGAAGTTGAAGCCAAATTCCTTTCTACCTATGACCTCTATAGCTTTTTTAGCAGTATAGATATTGTATGCCATTTCCTGTGGGTGTACCTCGTGTGCAAACTTTATTCCATGTTCTGCCAAATGATCTACAATTTCACCCCATCTCTCCTTAAAGATCTCCCAGTATTTATCCCAAATCTTCTCGTATGCTGGTGGAAATATATACCATGCACCCCAATTGGGGTGTCCTGTGAAGCCACATACCACTGGAACATCTAACTGGGCTGCAGCTTCTCCTGTCTTTTTGACTCTCTCCATCCCATACTTTACCTTCTCCTCAGGTGTTCCCTTATACCAGTCATCCGTAGATTCGTCTAAGGGCCCTAGAACTAACTGTCCCTCTAGATGATTACTGAGAGCAGAGATTATTAATCCATATTTTTCGACAGTCTTCTTGATCTCGCCAGCTCCTCCAGAGAGAACTTTTTCTATGTCTATATGTCTACTCCCCCTCCATGCAGCCAACTCTACAGCTTCATAGCCTAACTTTGATATATGTTCTAACACTTTCTCAAGGGGCCAGTCATTGAACGCTATCGTGAAGAAACCTATCTTTATGGGCATAGTCTGACC
>QMRW01000067.1 GCA_003650785.1 Thermoprotei archaeon
CACCTAGTGATACTACCGTAGTACCTATCGATATACGGGATCTGAAGTATTATAGTATAGGCATCCTGCTGTACTCCAACACTCATACCTATAAGTGATGCTATCTTGTCAGAGAGGAGTCTAGCTAGTGCTCTATTAGCTAGAGTTCCTAGATGTGTATGAACTACTATGAAATCTTCTACAACCTCTATAAGAACTCTTCTATCATTAGGTACAGGGTATCCTAGTACTACTTGGTCTACTATCGGCTTAATCGCATCTAGAAGGTCTTCCTCTGATATGAAGTAGTTCTGGGAGAGAGAATGTACTAGTTGCTCAGGTGGAATACCCTCTTTAATGGCCCTTTCTATCCTTCTTTTAAGTTTACCTACTTCTTGAGCTATTTCGTATGGAACTGGAATTTCCTCTCCAACCCAGCTTGGTATAGCACCAGTAGGATCGTCTATGGGCCTAACATAGATTCTATCCTGTGCTATATCTTCTATTTTCCATAAACTACCTCGGAATACGAATTTAACTCCTATCTCTCCATACTCAGCTACGAATGCCTCATCTAATATCCCTATTGGCGTATTATCCTGGATATTGACTACTATGTACTGCTTTTCATCGGGTATCATAGAGAGATTTTCGAAAAAGTATTCATACAAAGGTCTTGTTCTTCTAGGTTTTAATACCACACCATCTTCAAAATTCACCCACGCGAGTCTCGGGTACCTCTCGTGCATATATCTCAGTACTTCTACAAGCTCGTCTGGAGTGAGATCCTTATAGGGATAGGCACGACTATAGATTTTATATATTTCATCAATTCTCCATCTCCTTTTAATTTGAAAGAGTGCAGCTATTTGGTGACAAAGTACGTCTAAAGGTTTTCGAGGTATTTCTATAGGCTCTAGAAGGCCTTTTTTGGCTCTTCGAGTTATAACTATCGATTCTAAGGTATCATCTTGATCCATAGTTAAGATAATACCCTTACTCACCTCTGTTATCTTATGACCACTTCTACCTACCCTCTGTACTAATCTAACGGCTTGTCTAGGCGATCCATACTGTACAACGAGCTCTATTCTACCTATGTCTATTCCAAGCTCTAATGAGGATGTACATACTAGTCCTTTAAGACCTCCGAATTTAAGTGACCTCTCTGCACTTTCTCGGGATATCTTAGATAGCGATCCATGGTGTATTCCTAGTGGTATATCGGGATTCCATACCTTGAAGCGTGAAGTGAGTACTTCTGCTGTGGCTCTAGTATTGGTGAACACTAGAATAGATTCATTCCTATTAAGGAGATCTTTAATAAACCTTAATTTTACAGCGACTTCTGGATGCACGTATAGCTTTTCAGCTAATTCGAAGTCTTTATCCTCAGGCTTAGGACTTACCACTCGTATATCTATTCTCTTCATAATATCTACCTTCACTATTCTACAACTTCTTCCCATTCCTGCTAGAAATTTTGCAACTTCCTCAGGACTACCTACAGTAGCCGAGAGACCTATTACTTGAAAATCTGAACCTATTATATACCTAAGTCTTTCTAGTGCTAGAGAGAGTTGTATTCCTCGCTTATCCTCAGCTAATTCGTGAACTTCATCAACTATCACATGCTTTACATGTTTTAGATGTTCTCTAAGCCTCCTCCCAGAGAGTACCGCTTGTAGAGTCTCAGGTGTTGTTATCAGCATATGAGGAGGTTCTTTGCTCTGCCTAACTCTTTCCCTTGGCTCTGTATCCCCGTGTCTTACTGCTACCTTGAATTCTAATTCATTAGCCCACCATAGTATCCTATCTAGTAGATCTCTATTTAGGGCTCTAAGAGGTGTTATATATAGTATCTTTATACCATTATCAACCTTATCGTCTAGTAGTTTACTCAGTAATGGCAATAAAACTGCCTCGGTTTTTCCAGTACCTGTAGGGGCTATTACTAGTACATTCTCTCCTCTAGCTATATATGGTATAGCTTTTCTCTGTACCTCTGTAAGCTCCTTAAAACCTCTTCTTAGAAAGGCTCTTACTACTCTGGGATGTAGATATTTGGATATATCCTTTAGATTCGATTCTATGGACTCCATTTCCAACTACTCATTTAAGTAGTCAAATGTCTATTTTAAGCTCTACGGTAACTAGTAGGAATTATTCTCTGAGTAATAGCCACTGAGAATACTACTGTCGACAATTAAAATTTCGGTGGGAGATCTTGTACTCGCGATGGAATCTACTCTCTTATAATGGACTATACCGTGACTATAAACTGTACACTGCTACAGTAGGTTTAGACGAAAGAAAGTTAGAAAAAAATTATTCTATATGTACCTCAACTTCTTTAGATACACCTGCTTTTGGTAGGATTATCTGGAGTACTCCATTTTGTAGTGTAGCTTTTGCATCATCGGGTCTTACCTTTGCTGGTAGTTTAATCACCTTGTAAAAGCCTTTGTATACCCTCTGTTTCACTATGAAGTTCCTGGTCTCAGCAAATTCCTCTTCCTTTTCAGCTCTAACTTCAACTATATCCTCACTAACCTTTATCCTTATATTATCCTTAGAGAAGCCAGGTATATCCATGTAAACTACGTACTCTCCACCTGCGTCCTCAAGATCATATGGAGGCTCGTAAAATCCTGTGAATTCATGTATCCTTGGAAAGTGAGACCAAGCTTCTCTGAAGAGCCTATCTATTTCTTTTTTTATTTCAGCTATTGTCTTCAGTGAATCTTCTAAACTCATTTTTCCACACATTAAAATAAGATTAGTACCATAATACCTTGCTATCGGGGATGAAGGGATATTACTGTAATAATACTTCAACTGAAAGTTATGATGGATACCTAGACTGAATAGTAGGATAGTATAAAATGCGGTTACTGAAGCTATCGATAAAACATCATAGTTGATTTTTCTAAATCTAAAGATTTCAACATTAATATCTCATGTTTAGATTTCAATTTGAAGATTCCTTTTGATGTATACTTCAGGATATACTCAATGCTAACAGAAACGGGCTGAAAGTGCTATGACTACTGGTAGCAGTATATCTAGATTATTAAGTTATCCTCAAACTTCTAGAGTATAGTCCAGCATGTTTAGATCCTCAGCTGCACGCTTATGTGCCAGAAGTAAGTGCTTACCAAGGATTCAAAATAGGATTCATTCAGAGGCTATAACATCCTATCATGTTGATTACAACAGGGCATCAAGGGACAGATATAGCATTTGGGAGTTCTAATATTACATGTAGTCTCCTGAACATAGCGTAGTGAATAGAGTGATATCGTGTCGTTGGGTTGTATTATCTTGAATGCCTTCTGAACCATCCTATATGTTTTCGATAAGTAGCTTAAAGATGAAGAAAGTTCGTACTTGAGTAAACCTAACCTATTAACTACTAGAGATAAATAAGGATCTATAGGTACGTGTAAGTAGGGAGTAGTTTTCTGAAGAATTCCCAGAATTCTTATGAAATAGAAAGCAAATAAATTCGAAATTCTCTGATTACTACATGGTAGTGATAGTATCATCGTTCTCACTAGCTCAGCTAAATCTCTCATACTATTTGTTCTCTTGGATAGTATAACAAGTCTGCCTATGGCGTACGATCTTTCTTGAAATAGCTTATCATTAAGCTCTCTAACCAGCACATTTACTAGTCTCTTCGATAGTTCTAAGAGATACTTATAATCTCGTTGCTCTTTAGTTTCCAAAATAGCGGAGGAAAGAGTGCATATTGAATGAACAAACTTCTCTCTCTGTCGATCTTTGAGTTTAGATAGAAAGTCCGTGTATTCTATGGCGGAGTCAACAAGTTCCTCCTGAATGTAGACATCTAATTCATGGTCTACATCACCTATATTTCTAGTCAACCTGTATAACTCTCTGGCTATCTTTTCGGGACTTAGTTTTAATCTCCATGACATGGAGTCTAGTACTGAGAATATATAGGTGTGGACTATGAGCGACTTTATAGGTCTACCTCTGCCTATACCACACATATTTAATCTCTTTGTAAAAGATTCAAAAGCTACGTTCTTTAGATCCTCTATTATCGCTCTAAGGCTATCAAACTCTCCTCTCTGGGATTCCAGTATCAAAGTATCTATGCTCAGTTTTGATTTTACCATTCAGCATTTCACCATATTCTCTAGATAGCTCTTTTAATTCATTAAGTCTTGTATATAAAACCTCCTTAAGAGAGGATTTCAGTATGTCACTATGAATACGGGTAATATTAAGGCATTTTTTAAGTCTAAAGGCTAGTACAGGGTCTTCAAGAACCTCAATCACCCACCTTAAAACTTTGTACTTAACTACCTCATTTATTTCAGAGGAAGGAATTAGAGGTATCAAATCAGCTAACTTCTCTACATTCCTAATAGAAATCATCTTAGTCTTCCTTACTCTTACTATTAAAGGTATCTTCTGATCTCTAAGCCTTCTTCTAACCTCAGGTTCTATAGATGGTAGTACTTCTCTAATGCCCTGCTCTGTTAGGACGTATCCATTACCTGTCTTTTTGATATACCCTCTCGATTTAAAACTTCTAATATATCCCGCTACCCTCTGCAGACTAAAACCAGTCACCTCAGCTATTTCACATGCTCTCATAGGCTCTTTACACATTGCTAGTACCATAAGTATCTTAGTACCTCCTCTCTGTAAGACCATGTCCAAGTATAAAGTGCGTGTTTAGATTTCACTTACGCTCACAAGATTATCTCAATAGCCTCATAACCTGTACGTAGTATCCAAGTTAGGATTCGATATGGAGAGACGACAATAGAAGTGAAAAAGAGTAAGTTATCTGTAGGTTCTTTCCTATACTAGGTTTCAATTTCGATTTTCTTAACTAGATAAGCTATCTCCTTTTTCATATTTCCAGCTCTCTTCCTGAGGTGTCTATGACCTGAGTTAATGAAGCTTATACTCAGAATGGTAATATCATTATAGGACTAGTTCTACTCGAGTTGTCTAAAGCTCATAGATAACTTAAATGACGAAGAGACTAGTTTATACTTATGCAAGGAACTTAGGAAAACTCTCAAGTATCCATGATCATTATGTAGTTGCTGAGGACTCGTAGCCGAAGCTAAGCATGGTAAGGCTTAATTACTTGAGGCTTTTAGTCGATTATTATGTCAGAGGAGAGTAAGCATTCCTCTAAGTACTTAAGGTCTTAGATAGTTTCAAGAAGGACGACTATTACTACGAAGCTTACCTACTCGTTAATGGAAAGCTCATGATTATTGACGAGAATGAAGGAATAATATTTTGGAAACGAAAAGGAATACTTCCACTATAAAAAGAAAATCCTCAGCAGAAACTCCTAATTTTTAAGAAATAGCTCGGTTGAGCTCCTTCTCCATAAACTAGTACTTTCTCCAAGGTTACGAGTATCTTGGCGTAAGACCCCGTGATTTTATCCCACTCCCACCATCCCATACTGTGTAAGCATATGTTGTGTATACCGTCTACTTCCCTATATCCCCCGTAATGGGCATCACCACCGAAAGTTGCTATTAAGTTATATCCCTTGAATACTTCTAGGAGCTCGTCCTCATTGTCAATTCTAGGAATGTCGCGGAATACCCCTATGGGATAGTGACAGAAGACTACTATCGGCTTACTTGTCGGAATTCTCACCAAGTCCTCTTGTAACCAGTCAAGCTCTTCGCTGGGTATGTGTCCTGTAGGTCCTCCGCTGTTAATATCGGGTCCCCAAGCTCCATCAAGAAAGATCACGTGAAGGAACTTCACATCTATAGACTTCCAGGTATAGTCTATTCCAACTATCTTCTTAAACTCCTCCCTAGTGAGGATCTCCAGGTCATGATTCCCTAAGATATAATACCTAGGAGCTTTACACTGAACGTAGACTTCATTTATCCTCCTCAGCTCCTCTTTGGGCTTCTCTCTGGTACCTATGAAATCCCCCAGCTCAACCACAAAATCCGGTTTAAACTCCTCGTTCATATCCTCGACAAAAACCTTTAGCCACTTCCTTATGTCTAGGGGGCCTTGATGGACATCGGCAACAGCTCCTATCTTAACATAGCTCATGGCTATAAATACTCATTCAATAAGCTTAAAATTCTTAAGCACATCGAGGACTCCCCTGCCGTGAGGAAGTGGGGAGACATAGCCTCCAACCCTCCTAACGACCTCTATTATCTCCTCATCTGCATTCGACACAGTTGCTGGAATAAATCCATATCTCCCGTCAAGCATGTCCATATCATGGGAGCTGTCGCCTATACATAGCACTTTGTAAAACTCGATGTTCCAGTACTCCGCTAGCACCTTTACTGTTTCTCCCTTCCCTGCAAAGGGTAACAATACCTGAACTAGGCGTCCTGAGCGATTACACTTGAGGTTTAGCCTCCTCTCCTTAATCTTATTCTTCAAGTATTGCTCAGCCTCCTTCGCTTCTTGAGATTCTTCAAAAAGTAGGCCTGCCAAGTGTCTCTGTACAACCTTCTCCTCCTCAGCCCATAGGCTGGTCTTAAACCCCATGCTCTCGAGCTCGCTTAGAGTCTCCCTAAGCAGATCCATGACTGTCGATACAATCTTAAGCCAAGCTCTCTCTATCTTGCTGTTGCGCTCTATAAGTGAAACATACTGGCCAGCCGATGCTATGTATATTTCCTGCTCGTTAGTTATGAGTGCGTGAGGAACTTCGACTTTAGCCCCTAGGCCCGCAGGCTCTAGGAACTTTAGCTGGCTCTCTAGGAACCTACCGGACGCTGTAGTCACCTTAACTCCCTTCTCGCTTAACTGTATGAGAGCATCTCTCAGCTCCGGTAGAATTGTGCCATCTCGCTCTAATAGCGTTCCATCGAGATCAAGTGCAACTAGCTTAACTCGTAACATAGCCCTCCTGATCCTCCATCTTCATTCTGAAAATACTTTTTCCTTCACATTTATACGGTACTTCAAGGATATCAGCTATAGTCGGCATGACGTCTATTATTTCGGCCTCCCTCCCACTCTTGTTTCTATAGTACTCCTCCAGACCGCCACCCGAAACGATGAACGTTATCCTCCTGGTGCCACCGGAATACGTATCTGTAGGTCTATCTTTCTCAAAGTCCCACACGTAGCAGTCGAAGGGCTTATCGTGCCCCCAACAGAGGTTAACTGTCCTAGCACCCTTTTTACGAGCTACATTGCAGCCGAGATGATAGCCGTGATCTGACGCTACTATGATGTACGTTTCATCCCAAAGCTTCTTCGCCTTTAA
>QMRW01000068.1 GCA_003650785.1 Thermoprotei archaeon
ATGTCTAAGTCCTCTAGCTGTAGGGAGAATTTCTTTGGGTACATATTCTACAGATTTCACGTAACTATTAACTAGGTTAGCATATTCCATTAAGACAATTCCAGAGACTGCTAATGGTACTATTAATCTATGTAAGGGTCCTGTGTATAGTAAACCTATTGCCAGCATTAGTAATGTATCGCTTAGTATTCTCAGTAATAATGCTACAATGGATACTCTCCTAGCAGGTGTACTGAGTAATACGAATTCGTACATAGTTTCATCTATTAGTAATACTAGAGGAACTAGTGGTAGTATTTGAAAGTACATGTTAAGGTACACTAGGTACACTACTATTAAAGCAATAATACAGCTCAGTACTTGAAGGAATAGTAAGTTTATTGGTAGATTTCTCCTATGAAGGTAGGTAGAGAGTCTTGTACTCAGAGGTTTGATGAGGTATTTAATAAAGGGATCACTACTCGTTTCCTCTCTTAACTCTTTTCTTAGTATACTCCAATACAATTTTCTCGCCTTAGCTAAATCGGCAACCACATCTATGTCTAACCACTGTAATCCTGTTACATCTATGAATCCTACCTCTCCATCCTCAGCAGCTAGTTTTAGTGCATCACTTACACTAGCCTTAAATCCCAGATTTCTAAAGGCTCTTAAAATGTACTCATGAGCTTTTTCATTACACATGATAAGACCAGTATCTATGCCATGTAGAGGTGTGATGGTTTTTCCTACATCATAAACACTATCAAGAGTACATTTTACTTTAAGCCCCTCTACAGCTTTACTCCAGCTTGGTCTTCTATCTAGACAGAGTACGAACGCTTTCTCTGAGGAAACTGCCAGTATCCTTCTCAACATCTCCTTCTCGAATATATGATCTGACATCAACAGTAAGAACTTACCTAAATTAATGTTCCTGATAGCCCAGACCACGGGATATAGGTTATTGAATTCCTCTGTAGAGTCCAAGGCCATAACTATAGCTCTTTCTCCCACTCTACTTTCAATATCTTTTTTGAATTCATCTCTGGTTATGATATAGATCTCTTTTATTCCAGCACTATGAAGTCTTTGAAGGATAAAGTCAATTATTGTCGTATTGACAGTTAGTTCGAGTAGACACTTAGGTATATGTTTCGTATACGGATATAGTCTAGTACCTTTTCCGGCAGCTATAATAACGGCAGGAAGCATATCCTCTTAGTATAGGAAACCTAATATTAAAACTTTATCCGAAACACTGATAGTAGTGCCTGTATTTTTATATAGTTAAATAAATTGTATCTCTTATATCCTATAGTTTCACTTAGATTTAAGGGGTCATGGGGGGACGAAAGCCCAGAAGGAATATGGAACCTCAATCCCAATGAAGGGAAGTCCCTGCAAGCTTTCATAGTTGCTAAAACATCCAAAAGATAATGCACGGAGAACCACATAAGAAGAGACAGAGGCAGAACAAAGAGAGAATTGAGGGAACTTTTCACAAGACTTTTATACCTCATGAAAATGGTAAAATTATTAATAGTATGTGAGTTAGTTTGATTCTTCACATGACTCTAGAGCCTATGAGCATAGTAACATATATCATCATGGAATTATACTAAACTAGGTGATGGAATGGGTGGTCAACCTGTAAATGCTAAATATAGAATTAGAGCGTCAGTGGAAATAGATGGTATAGTGGAGAAGTCCGATGTCATTGGTGGTATCTTCGGTCAGACTGAGGGGCTTCTTGGTGACGAGTTAGATTTGAGGGAGCTTCAGAGAACGGGTAGAATAGGTAGAATAGAGGTTAAGCTTGAAAGAAAGGGTAGAAAGATTGTAGGTGAGATAATAATACCTTCGAATCTCGATAGAGTAGAGACAGCAATAATAGCAGCTGCTATCGAAATTGTGAACAAGGTTGGACCGTACAATGCTAAGGTAAGAGTGTTGGATATAAGGGATGTGAGAACAGAGAAGAGGAAATGGATAGTAGAGAGAGCCAAAGAAATACTCAAAAAGTGGTCTCAGGAAGAGGCTATAGAGAGTAGAGAGATAGTAGAAGAGGTTGCTAAAGTACTCAAGATAGCACAAGTGGTCAAGTATGGCCCAGAGCAACTTCCAGCTGGACCTTGCATAGATAGTAGCGATACTATAATAGTAGTTGAGGGTAGAGCTGATGTCATAAATCTACTAAGACATGGATACAAGAATGTCATAGCACTAGAGGGAGCTACTGTTCCTAAGACGATAATAAATCTCTCAAAAAAGAAGAATACTATAGTGTTCGTAGACGGGGATAGAGGAGGAGAGATGATAGCCAAGAACATAGTAACTGTTGCTGATGTCGATTACATAGCAGTGGCTCCACCAAACAAGGAGGTAGAGGAGTTGACGAGTAAGGAGATAGCCAAGTGTCTAAAGAACGCATTACCAGTAGAGGAGTTCTTTGAGGAACTGAGGAAGAAGTACAGAGAGAAGATGGAAGTACCCGTTAGAGAAATAGAAATACCAGAGAAGGTAATAGCATCACTACATGAACTAAGAGGCACTCTAGAGGCAATAGTATATGATAAGGAGTGGAACGAAGTTAGAAGAATAGCAGTAAGAGATCTAGCAGAGTACTTAGAGAAATGTAAGGAGGAGGTAAGTTACTTAGTATTCGATGGAATAGTAACTCAGAGAATAGTAGACCTCTCAGTAGACAAGGGTATAAAGATCATAGTAGGAGCTAGGATAGGAGATATGACAAAAAAGGTGGAAGGAGTAGCAATAGTAACTTTCGATGAGCTACTATCTGGATAGATTCATATTTTTATTCTATCATAGTAGGAAATCACTCTTTTCTTTAATTGGTAGCTAGGGTGTCTGACTGGAACCTGGGACTAGATCGGATGCAGTACCAATGAGGGTACCAATAATCCCAAATCCCTTCGAGGGATAGGAATAATAGGCTGATGAATCGGTCTGTACTCTGAAGTCTCAGAAGAGGACAGAAGTAAAAATCACTCCATTGAAACAGTGAGAAAGTCAAACTAGAAGAAGTCCAGTATAGAGGCCTGTCTCTTTTCACTTATAAGGTGGTCCTCTCTTATCCCAAAATATTCTAATATCCTGAGAGCTGAGATAACAACCTGCTTTTTAATGTAGTATTCTATATCAACTTGATCAATACTATCCACAAATATGTACGGCATAGCTTTATCAGAGAGCCTACCACTGCCTCTAACAATGATATATCCCACTTTATCTCCTTTATCCACTTTAAATCCCGCCTCTATGAGCTTTCTAGCTGCACTTACATGTGCAGCTGCCGCCTCATACTCTTCAAGTTCTTTTCCTATGGTCTTCCATATTATGAGTTTAGAGAGTGGTATCTTACCACTTTCTAGCTTCCTTATGACATCCCTAACATAATCTACGGCTCTATCTACTCTGTTCTCTCTTAATATTATCTCGATAACCTTCTCCTGAACTTCTTTAGCTAGTTCTGACCAGTCACCACGGACTGCCTCAAGACCTACTACATCTATTCTTCCATCAGTGAGCAGTCCACAATACCTCTTCTTTGCTTCTGTGAAAAAGACTCTAGTGTATATCTTATCGGGCTTGATCTCTAGTCCTAGTTTATCTCTTATAATTCTTGTTAGTTCATCTACCTTAGCTTTATCGTAGACGACAAATATGCTATCAGTATCACCATATATCACTCTCAATCCTAACTTTCTAGCTAAGTCGATAGTATCTCTAATAGTATGCCTACCCCATGCTGTAGTAGTCTCTGCTACCTCTCTCTTATACCATCTAGCTCCTAGCCATCCACAGTATCCGTAGGTAGCATTTGCAATAACTTTTAGTGCTCTCTGTCTCTCGTATAACACTCTGTATTCCGGGGAACCTGGTTCTAGATCCTTTAATTTACTCCTCACAGCCTTCCTCGCCTCCAACAATCTCTTCAGTACTCTTCGGTAGAATCCATCAGGATATTTTCTGAACATATGACCTACTTCTGGAGCTACGTATACATCCTCTTCTCCTCTATAGTCCATAGGAGATACATAGGTATCAGGTGAAATGTTATACTTTATCATTAGATTAGGGTACATTGAGGAGAAGTCTAGTACAGCTATATTCTCGTGAATTCCTGGTTTAGGTCTCAGTACTATGGCTCCTTTGTAGGTGGCATATGGTCTTTCTATACGATTTGGTATGAGTTCTCCAAGTTCACATGCATGTCTCATAAGATGCCACTCTACTCTAAAACCAACAGAGGCGGATCCCACCTGATCTAGAGGAAGTCCTACAATACTGGATAACTGAATAGCAAAGGGAAGGAATTTTTCAGAGAGACCAAGAGTGCTTTCTATATCGTCAAGTAGGTACTTTTCTAGTTGTGAACGCTTATCAGGGTCATCCCAGTATTTGTAGATATAGGCGCCTTCAATGAGGACTCTCTCATTCTTCTTCTTTACTCCGAGATAATCTGCCACATTTTCTAATGTCTTAACTTTAACCTCAGTTAATTCTTCAGCAAAATCATAGAGATCTACATTAGCTCTACCTAGTATTGAAAAATGACCATAAACACTCTGAGCTGGTTCTGAGTTAGCTCTGGATATATTCAACTTTATTTTTAATCTCCTTGCTCTATTAAGCAAATATATCCAGTCAAATCTGTTGCTATTATATCCAACAATAACATCTGGATCGATTTTTCTTACAAGAGCAATGAATTCTCTTATTATATTAAGATCGTTCAAATCGTCTGCTTTAAGAATAACTCTATCTCCTTCATTCGTAGCTATACCTATCATGATTATAGGGTCTCTATCGGGTTTAGGAGTTCCTCTTGGATTATAACACTCTATATCAAATGCCAGTACCTTTAGCTTTGGGATATCTTCTCTTTCAGATCTCAGAGGAGGTTGTTTAGCTAAGTATACGGCATCTACTTGCCAATTCTCTTTATTGGGTACCTCTTCGGCTTCTACAGTATTCCAGGAACAGGGATAGATATTGTTATCTAACATATACCTCATGTAGAATCTTATATCGGCTTCTAGGACGTCTGCTATACCGGGAATCTCCTTCACTCTATCTCTTAAAAATTTGACATGTGCGGGTATCTTACAGGTAATTCTTAGGACTGTTATACTCCTTCCGAAGTACTTCCTATCAGTTATATCGACTTTTAGAATTCTATCACCATATCTCCTCTTTAAAACTTCTGCTATCTTACCTGCATCCTCAGGAGTTTTGGGAACTACATAGAAGTAAGGTCTAAAGGATCTATCCAAAACTACAACTCTCCTGCCATCGGGAGTAATACCCCACATTCTGATTTCGGGTATATCCTTATTGATAACATCATAACTGATATCTAGAAGCCAAAGATCTAGCTTCAAGATCTCACTCAGAGATTACAATACAGTAGTAAGTGATAAACCTAACTCCTCAGTCCCATTTCATCAGGACATACTGTTTTTTAAATATTCTCCAACTTCACCTATTTAATACCAATTTCCCTACGAATCTTGATTATATGTTCTGCTATTTCACACACAGGAGCTATCCATATTTCATCATCATATGTACTTAGGAACTCAAGGAACATCTCTAGATCATATTTAGATACTGGAAGATGTCCTTCATCGATTCCATGGAAGGTAAATATTATCCACCTCCTTTCAATGAGAGCTCTTATTGTCAACCCTATCAATGTATCTCCTTTAGTTCTCTCTACTCTCCATGAAAGTAACTTATATAGATCGCAGGTTTTCGGCGAATTTGCACATACACTTAGTTCACATCCTGCTCTTGCAGCTATAAAGTACTTAGCTACAATTGGTACATAGCTTCTTCTCTCGATTCCTCTACCAACCTCTGTCTCATAGCATGGATAGGCGAAGGTATAGCTTTTTCTAGGAGCAATTTCCTCTATTCTAGCCTGAGCTACTAGTATATCTCTTTCAATCTCCTGTAGGGTCATATTCTCTAGACAGTGACCTCTGGGATTTTCTGAAGGATTACAGGGACATGGATGACTTAGTGTATGGTTTCCTATTTCATGACCTATGGATGCCACATCACTCCAAGACCTAAATCTATTCTTCCAATCATCTCCACTTGGACATATGTAAAAGGTAGCATTGAATTCATACCTATCTAGAAGAGGTACAGCTACATTAAGTTGAGATCTTAGACCATCATCAAAGGTAAGGGACAGAGCACACCTATATCCCTTAAACCACTTCATAGAGATGGGTAGAGGCAAGATTATATGAAGTTTTTGTACTAAATTGACATCTCATGACCGTATTACTGAGTACTTGGAACGCACTTATCGATTTAGGCTAGGTCTAATCAATTATTTTAATAGGTTTGTCCAACCTAGATATCAGGACCACTCGCGAGGGTAGGTAGCAGCCTATTATCCTATACCCTCCAAGATTATCGACTATTGCATGGGCAAAATCGACTATATCTACATATCTCGGCATGTTCTCCTTACTCAGTCTCCTCCTAAAGTATCCGACATCCATAGCAGCTTTAACTTCTACGTATGTTGGATTTCCAGAATCTATAATCTTTGCATACTCCTCAGGCTTAATCATGTTATACCCCTTTACCATCGTTAGTCTGAGTACTGTAGGACAGTTAAGCGTACTCAAAGCCTCTATAGTATCCATAAGTTTTCTCCATGCATTAGGAATTAGAGGCCTACATACAGTTTTAAATACATCTTCATTTGGAGCTGGGAGAGTTACGTAAAATTGGCTTGGTTCTTTGGAAAGCTCATACATTCTTTCAGGAAAGGTACCATTAGTTACTACGAAGACCGATTTGAAGCCATATTTAAAGTACTCCTCTATGAGTTCGGATACTCTGGGATAGATCATGGGCTCTCCTGTCAAGCTCAGAGTTACATGTACTGGACGAATTGCTTCTTCAAACATGGTATGCGTAACCTTAGGGTGTCCCCTGAATCCACTCAGTATCTTTCTCCACTCGATCATAGTATTCACAACTATGTCTTCAGGTTCATCGAAGTCTACCTTTTGGTACTCGGTTATCGGTCTAAGTCCTAGATCCGCTTCATGGGCTCTCCAACAATAAATACACTGTAGATTACACAGTATAGTAGGCGTCATTTGCAGACATCTATGTGAGGGGATAGAATACCATAGTTG
>QMRW01000069.1 GCA_003650785.1 Thermoprotei archaeon
CTCGATCCAATAAACACCAAGATAATTGAGGATCTTATAAAATCTCTTAACAGAGAATTAACTATAGTAATAGTCACACATAATATCCAACAGGCAAAGAGGATCTCGGATTTCACAGCCTTCTTACATTTAGGAAGGCTAATAGAGTATGGGCCTACACACGCTATATTCGATAACCCAAGTAATGAACTCACTCGTGATTATATTAGCGGAAGATTTGGCTGAAAATTGGCAAATCATCTGGAGTGTTAAACTTCAGATAAGTTTTCCCTATTCGAATCTAGGACTATAGTGAGAATACTTTCACTCATATAGTGAAGATCTTGAATCTTTACAATTCATACTATACTGATTCAGGAAGAATTTTGCCTGCGACGAGTTCTTCCTTTCATGGAAGTTACTATAGAGACCTCATTACAAAGTAGTATAAGATATACTTAGTCAGATAATTGAGAGAAATATAGACTTTAAGAAAGAGGTTTAGCTATTTTGTGTTTAAGATAATTAAAAGTGTAAAATAGTGGACTAATGGACGCATTAATATAGCTGATACGGATGACCTCTACCAATGCAATAATGTTTCGGATAAAGTACATGGTAAATTTTCAGGTGAATACTTTCGCTATCTAAAAAGTATTAAAAGATCGAATCTCTAGAGTTTTCAGATAGCAAAGAGCTCAAGCACTGTGGATATGAATAATAGGGCGTTCACGAGCAATTTTTATATTGTCTAACAGGGTACTCTACTGATGATTGTGTTAAATGAAGTACTCATTGGACTACTAGGGCTCTTCATAACCCTCATTATTCAAGCGATATTACTAGCATATTGGCTAGGTAAAAAATTTACACGAATAGATGAGAGATTCATACGAGTAGATCAAAGGTTAGAGAGAATTCTTCATGTTCTGTCGGATGGAGAGTTCATTCATTATCTAGTATACGTCAATAATTGCTTCCTCATAAAATTATGTAGTAAGGTTAATTATTAAAGTTTCTCGAATAAATAATTGGGTGGTAGCCATTTCTAAGTTGATGTTAGTTATTATGTTCATATATTTGATTATTGTGCCCTGGGTAATGCTTCATGGGTATGTGATTTCTTTTAAGAATATTAGGATAATATTGCATGAGAATGGTGTATTAGATATTATAAGTAACAATGTTAAAGCCTCTGGATTTGGCTTAGCTTGTTGGTCTAAAAATTGGAGTGGTTTTACTCATCAATTGACATGGCCTAGAGGAAGTTTAGTAAAAATTGAAAATAAGTCTATTGTTAAGGGGAACGTAACATGTTATGGTGGGGTTCTAAGTTATATTATCAGAGTATCTTCATGTAGTAGTAATGTGGTTCTCTTGGAAGTGAAGGTCTTTACATTATCAAAAATATTTATTCAAGGTCTTGTATGGGGTAGTTGGAATTTACTGGTGAAGGATTTTGCTAATCGTGTTGTAATCATTTATAAGAACGTGGTCTCTGAGGAAACTAGGTTTCCCTTGAAGAAATTAAAGTCGCGTATAATATATAGCTACCATGCTCATGATAAAGGACTAATGATTGCTGTTGCAATACCGTCTATGAAACTTTTATTTGTTCCTATTAATGTGAGTGGCTTTAGTATTGAAGATGAAAGATTTTGGGGATCTAATTCATATTCTATAAGGTTTTGGATGGAAACAAGCATACAAGATCCTTTTATTTCTTCTTTTAAATTATTAATAATAAGCTATGATAAAAACCTAGATTTAATAATCAGAGCTTTGAGGTTTCTCTTTTTTTCAAATTATAATGAAACTTTATTTAAATTAATTTCTAAGGGTAAGTTTGAAGAAGTTGTTAGAATGGGTGAGGTTATGTGGAGGGTAAGAGTTAATCGTACTTTTCCATGGCTTAGGGTTAAGGATTTCTATATAATTGATGATGAAGGGTACTATGTTTTGTTAAGAGGTGCTAATTATATGGGAATGGAATTTGGTTGGTTTGGTCATTCCGAGGAGGATTTTAAAAAGATGGCTTCATGGGGCTTTAATGTAGTAAGAATTCCGATAGGCTGGGCTTATATAGAACCTGAACCAGGCGTTATTAACGAAGATTATCTAAAATTAATTGATAGAGTTATTTCATGGGCTAAGAAGTATGGTCTCTATGCAGTCTTAGACATGCATCAATGGAGGTGGAGTAAGAAATATAAAGGTTGTGGAATGCCAGATTGGATAGTGCCCGATGCAAGTGATTATCTTGAAGCATCTGTGAAATTTTTCACAAACAAAACTTTATGGGAAAAATTTGCAAGAGTATGGAAAATTTTAGCAGAGAGGTATAAGAATGAATCGGCAATAGCTGCTTATGATATATTTAATGAACCCATGCCTAAATATGATATCATGTCAAAAAGTGATTTCCTTAGATATGTTGAGGAATTTTATAAATATATAATTTCTAAAATAAGGAAAGTCGATAAAAAGCATATAGTAATGTACATGCCTATATGGGGAGGGGATTTAGAAGGCACTCCGTTCATCAGAGATTATAATGTTGTTTTGACGGTTCATTATTATGTAGGAGGAACTTGGGATGGTAAAACTGGTTATGAGAAGGTAACTTTTGAAGAGCTTAGAAGTGCGGTCAAAGTAGCCGTTAACTTAGCTAAAGAGAGAGGAGTTCCTTTATGGATAGGGGAGTTCGGGGTTGGGAGTTCGGCATATAAAGCTCATGAATGGGCAAGGGATGTGGTGAAATGCTTTGATGAATACTGTATTGGATATGCTTGGTGGACGTTTTGGAGAAATAAGGATAGATTTGGTTTATTATATCCAGATGGGAGAGAAAAGGAGCATATTCTAATAGTGCTTGATAGACCTTATATAAGAAGAACTACTGTTCCCATAATTAGCATGATGTTTAATTTAGAGACAAAAGAATTTGAAGCTATTTTAAATACAAAGGATGTGAGTAATTTTAAGGCTGAAATTTATATTCCTTCAAGACATTATCAAAACTTCACAGTAACATGTAAAGCTAATGGTTTAGTTATTGAAGTGAAGTCAAGATTTGATAGAAAGACTAGATTGCTTTATATTGAAGCAGAGAATATGAAAGCAAATAAGGTAACTATTAAAATTTCACCAACAAAGCCAATAAAGATAAAGAAAGAGGCTTTTCCACGAAAATATATAAAATCCTTAATTATTTTGCTTAGTATTCTGGCTCCAGTAATAATGCTAATAATAATTTCATACATTCTGAAAAGAGTATATGCCAAAGTCTTAGTCCCTAAAGATTAAGAATCTAAAATTTCATATAAAGAGGTATGAGAAAGATTATTATACCCTCAATATATAGATTTTTAGTTTTTCAAAAGAGAATAAACCCGTAGCCAAGGTAAATCCTGGAGATTTAGTTATTTTTGAGGTTAAAGATCGTTTTAACGGACAAGTAGACCTAGTCAAGGATTTTATTGATCTTGAAAAAATTGATAGAAGTAGGGTTAATCCTGCTATGGGTCCTGTATGGATAAACGGAACTAAGCCTGGCATGACATTAGTTGTTCATATAATTGATATACAAGTTCATGCTAAGGGTTTTATCAAGAAGTGGATCGTACCCATTGAGAAAGGAGTAATAAACTTTCACGGTTTTAAGATTAATATTAAGCTAGTTATAGGGGTAATAGGAGTGGCTCAAGCTGAAGGAAATATTCCAGGAGATCATGGTGGCAATTTAGATGGTTCGGACATTACTATAGGTTCCAAGGTTTATTTACCTATACAAGTTGAGGGCGCTTTATTTGGTGTTGGAGATGCTCACGCGATTCAAGGAGATGGTGAAGTGGGGGTCAAGGTCTTGAAATATCTGCAAAGGTCATTATCAAATTTAAATTACTTCCTCATTTAATATTACCAAAGGTTATTGTAGAGAGCAATGGTATAATTTCAATATTGGTTTCTTCAAGAAGTTTAGACGAAGCCTCTCGAGAGACTGTTAATTGGGTTGTTAAGTTAATTGGAAAAAGTCTAGGAATTGATGAGGAAAAGGCTATAGCTTTATTAAGTATGGTTTCCAATTTAAAGATTTCTCAAATAGTAAATCCACTAAAGACTATAAGATTAGCTAATTCCTAAAAAATACTTAAAGAGAATTTTTAAGTAACTTCTACCTAATTAGGTGTTGAAACGAAATTGCCGTTACCATAAAATGTTTGATTATATAATTTTCTCTTAGGCTTGTAAACTTTTCCTTTAATTCTTTTATCTTGGGTGTATACTATTAAGTAATTCTCATTCCAAACTATAACTTCATCTCTAAGTTCTGAACCGTCTCCTATCCAATTAACTAGTATCCATCCATGAACTTCTCCAAACTTAGCATATATTAAGCCACCATTAAGATTGAATAAGAATTGATTTAACCCACACCAATAAGCTTGAGCACAGATTAGGGGTTCTTTACTATGATGAACCGCTAAGTCATGACATACCAGGAGCGAGAATCTTCTCACTTAAGTGAGAATGTGTCAAGGTCGTATTCCCAATGTTTTCACGGCAACGGCAACTCTCGTTATCGCTATAATCATGGCCTCTGTCCTCATATCCCTTGTATAGAATTAAGTAGGCCTACATGGTAACTGTCCTCTTTCACTTTTACCAGCATCATTGTATATAGTGATAGGTTTGATGCCATAGAAGTGGAGTATTACAGTATTATCGTCAAATCCTCGGAAGTGATGAAGTAGTCCTTGAGATTTCTAGCTCGATCGTGAACGAATCGCACTTAGTTCGTTTCATCCATCTATGTCATACTAAGAAGCTTAAAGAAGAATAATCCATTTAAAAAGAATAGCTGATAGTAAGCTCAAAATCAGATCAGTGATGCCAGAGTGTGCTAAGCTTTAATTATGATATGTAACGTTTAGGTGCGAGTCTTTCTTCCAATAATTATTGTAACTTGCTTAGGTTTATCAAACACCCAGAATTTCTTTGGGATTTTAAAAGGAAGTTCTTTAAAACCAAAGTACTTCATGACCTCCTCCTCACTCATATACCACCTGAAGCTCCGCTGAGTAATTTTTAATATTTTAAATCCAATATTCTCTAAAGCCATTAGAACGGTCTTCCTACTTAGAATGGTCTCCTTCTCTTCTCCGTAAGACCTTCCTTTCTTTCTATAGAGTTCATATAAGCTCTTCAATTTCCTTCGAATCTCTCTTGGAAAGTCCTCCTCAAAAGGTTCAACTATTAGTAACTTCGCTTTACTTCTCATAATTTTCCAACAATTCCTGAATAATCTCTCAATATCAGAGTATTTTTCGCATATATTTCCAAGTGCCATGAAAAGAACTATATGGTCTACTTTCTCCTTAATATGCATGTTTAAGGCATCCATTTCATAAAACTTGCAGTTTTTAACTCCAATTAGTCTAGAAATTTCCTCAGCTTCTCGTGCCTCAAAAAGGTCTATTCCTATGAAATTAACACTAGGATACTTAAGTGCATTTTGTATTGAGAACCATCCATCTCCACAACCTATATCTAATACTTTATCACCAGGTTTTAAGTCAAGCATTTCTGAGACCACTATCCTAAATCCATCCATCCATACGTATTCCCAATTCTGATTAGTTACATGATTAGCGAACTTTGTAGATTTCAGCTTCTCTTTTATAGTCTCACCGATAGTTCGAATAGTGCTCATAATATGTCAATAAGATCCCGGTTAAAATTTAAAGGTTTGCATGATCTTAGGATTCTTAAGCATTAGTCTCCACATATTAACAAGTAGAATGAGATGTTAGAATTAGATTGTAGTATAAAGGACTAGGTTCATATCCCTGCTGCTCAATCTTCTTTAAACACGCATACGTGTTTAAAATGCCAAAGGTTCACTATTACTTGGAGGGGGAGGGAAAGAAATTTTTATCAGCATAAGTTCTTATCGTATTTTAGAGATGAATCTTTATGAGAAGCATAGAGATTGAAGAGATGTTCAAAGATGCCGAGAGACTCTATGAGGAGGCGTTAAAGGATCTAAAGGCTGGTAGAATTAGAAAGGCTGCCGAGAATGCATGGTGCGCAACCTTAAGAGTTACGGATGCATTAATTCAACTAGAACCGGCGAGAAGCCTGTCAGGAGCGATATTACAACTAAAAGACTTCATGAACTACGCTTCAAGGATCCAGGTATAGAGATCCTAATTGGGAGGTATTATATAGAGCAGATTTCCTGCATGGATTATGTTTTTACACAAACATATATGAACCCTATGAGAAAATAAAAAGAATAGTTGAAACAAAGCAGTATGTAGAGGATGTCAAGAGGTTAGCTAGTCTTACTCATTAAACAAATAGTCTAATAGTTGTACGAAGACCGTGAATATTGATGAGGTTTAAAAAGGTGTTAAGTCACTATCTTACTCCCATAACGACCTTAAACCTCCTATCTTTAGTCGAGAAATTTCAAGGATCTCTGTTATTCTCAGACTTACAGTACTAGCCCCAGCTCATACACTTAACCATACCGCTTTCGCTTAATCAGTACAAATATTCTCTAGCCTTGAATACGCCTTCTCGACATTCCTATCTCTAACAAACTGCCTGTCCATCTCTTAGCTAATGCTGTTCCGAAAATATGAATAAAAGATATCCTAATTTCACTCCTTGGAAAGTATACCTAAAGGCAGGAGTAGGAGGAACCTAAGAGGTATTAACCACCATTCCCTCCATTATAGCATACATGAACTTGAGCTTATGGAGTATCAGAAAGACATCCTAGAGAAGAGGCAAAATCATAAAGGGAAAAGTAAACGAATCAAATGGTGCGGGGGGTGGGATTTGAACCCACGCAGGCCTTCGCCACGGGAGCTCTCCTCCAGCTCTCCCATCGAGCAAGACCCTGAGTCCCGCCCCTTTGTCCTGGCTCGGGCACCCCCGCTCATCAGCTACAATATTACATTATACTTGCCTACTTAACTCTCATAAACCTTACCGTTCATCTTTTATTTTTCACTCTGACAA
>QMRW01000070.1 GCA_003650785.1 Thermoprotei archaeon
CTTTTAGCTATTTATATTTACTTTCGAAGTCTCTCAGGAATACATAGAAGAGTAGAGTATCTTAAATTCATCATAATTTCTATTAAAAGGAGTTATCTTCATTCTCAACATTTTTAACAGGAATCTGAGGGGTCATCATCTTATTATGGCTCATAGGCTCTCTAGGAACCTCTTGTACTATCTTTAGACAGGATTAATATGTAGATCATCTTTGATTCTTTAGTTAATCGGTGAGACGATGATATGTTGAACTACTACTCTCACTAATCTCACTTAATTCTTCTCAAATTTTTCGAGGAAACAACGAATCTTAAGGGGGATGGTTATTAGCGTATACGCTATTTTCAGTTCTGATTTTCATAAATATTGCCTTCATCCGCGTGAGTAATCCTTGTAATAAAGAATCACTAGGGATCTCTGAACTGAAAAGCTGTAACAATGACCTGGATAGAGGGAGGAGAAGAGTCTTAGTTCGTAGAGTGGAGAGTGGCAATGGAGGAGAGAAAAGAGGAGAAAGGTATAAATTCTCAACTTCCCAAAGGGAAGCGGAGATTAAGAATCTTAGGAGGTGATGATAATACCATCGGTGAGAGACACGGATATAAGGCCATATATTGGTCTCATAGTCTTAATACTAACAGTGACATCCCTTTACCTTCTGTACGGTATTTTTGGCTATATTTACGGGTTCTTTGGAATAGATTATTCAAGTTTTGTACTATACAATCAACTACTCTTCGCTATACTGTTCACTCTAGCTATCCTAGTACTAATTGTTAAAAGGATAGGTACCGAAAAATAACCTCAGTAGCCTATTCCTCAGTCTCAGTTTCCTCAGCTGGGTAAACTGTAAAGCTCTTAGTATCTCTAATTTCAAATGCATTTACTTCAGCTCTTATAGGTGTGAAAACACCATCTACTTTTTTGTAATATATTGCGAGTGTGGCACCCCAGTCTGAGACCCCTTCTTCGTTTATCTTCTCTATTAAGGCTCTAGCTAATCTAATCCAGTTCCTTCTAGATTTTTCCTTGATATCCTCGGGAATATCTTTTCTATAGAAGGTAGCGTAGAACCATCTCTTAGCCTTAAATATAGCTCCTCTACTCGTCCTCGAGATTCTGCATCTCCAGACTTCTTCCTTCTCTTCAGACATACCGCATCATCGGGGAATTTTATAGACTGGTAGATATATATCTATCCTAGGTGTATTTGGAAAAACTCTTATATGCTAAGTGAAATCACTCTAAAATATGTATGAGAAAATCTTCAGAGCGTATGATATCAGAGGCATCTATGGAACCGATATTACTGAAGAAATAGCTGAAAGACTGGGAGTGTGCACGGGATATCTCTTCAATAATACATTCCATATTGGAAGAGACTCTAGATATTCTTCACCTATGCTTGCTGAAGCCATTATTAAAGGCCTTAGGAAATCAGGTACTAATGTAGTTGATCTAGGCCTAGTACCAAACCCCGTGATCTACTACAGCTGTTTTAGGAGGAATAGATATGGGATATATGTGACTGCGAGTCACAATCCTCCAGAGTATAATGGTTTTAAGTTTATCCGCCCCGATGGAACTAGCTTTATAGAAGAGTACGACAGTATTAGACGTAGTCTTGCCCTTAAAATTGAGGAAAGCGAGACTTTAGGATCGTACACTAGCGAAGACTTTGTAGATGAGTATATAGCAAATATCACTAAAAACATCGAAATTATGAAAAGAGTAAAAATAGTAGTAGAAACCTTTGGTGGTGTTGCTAATCTAGTAATACCAAGAGTATGTAATGAGTTGGGTATAGAGTATGAACTCCTTCATCCCGAAGTAAGAGGCGACTTCTACGGTATAAGACCAGAACCTAAGGGAGAGAACCTTAGATTACTCAAGGAGAGAGTGATCAAGAGTCGTGCTGATTTTGGAGTTGCTTTTGATGGAGATGCTGATAGAGCGGTTTTCGTAGATGATAAAGGCAGAGAAATGGGAGGAAGTGAATCTGGTATAGTTTTTGTGAAGTATTTAGTGAATAAAGGAGATAGTATCGTAGTGACTCCAGATACTGCCTCGGCACTCCTAGAAGTAATAAAGAGTAAAGGAGGTAATATAATTGTATCAAGAATAGGACATGGCTTCATTGAAGAGGCTGTCAGGAATTCTAGATCTATAATAGGAATAGAACAAAGCTCACACTTCTACTTTGGATATATTTACCCCTTCTCAGATGGTATACTCTCAATGGCTAAGATGGCTGAAATAGTATCTAAATTAGGATCTATATCCTCTATACTCTCCGACGTAGTAGTAAATCCAATAGATAAGTTCTATATACACGCTATAGATGACAGAGTCAAGTGGGCTGTGATTAAGCGGATTATGGAAATGTATCCTGAGGGACTAAGAGTAAGTGATGGTATAAAAATATGGACAAAAGACGGGTGGGTATTGATAAGAGCTAGTCAGACAATGCCAGAAGTAAATATAGTAATAGAGGCCCCAGATGAGAGAACTCTTAAAAGGGTAAAAAACTTCTATACTGATCTTGTGAAGCGACTTATTAAAGAGGTCAGGTAGTCGTACTCTCTATTCTTCTCACTAAGTTATCTAAGAACTTCTGTAACCTATCTACAGGACCTGAGGAAATCCCTATCCTAGTGACACCCTGAATATCTATAATCCCCTTATCCGCTAATGACTGTAGCTCTTCTATAAATTTCCTCCTACTAATGGGTTTGGTCTTTTTCTCCTCGATCACCAATTGAAGGGTACTCCATATGTCCTCGACATTTACATATGGAGTCTTACTGAACTTTAGGGATAAAATAACCGCTAGTAGTACAATCTTTTCTCTATCTCTAAGGTTCATGAGATCCTCTGTAGTTATTGTAGGAGTTACTTGAGATATGGCACATCTTACATGATCTATGGAAAGTTTATCACATCCTTCACTCTCTGCTATCATTCCTGAGAATAGTAGTATATCCAGTGCATATCTGACATCACTTTTTGCGTAGTCTACAGTAATACCTGAGATATATTCTATAATCTCCTCACTGATAACTCCATCCCTAAAGGCTTCTTCTGCGCGATATCTCAATATATCAAATAACTGCTCTCTAGTGTATGGTTTGAAGTTTACTATTAATCTTCCGAGACTAGATCTCTCTCCACTAGTCAGTATTTTCCTCCAGGAGGGGTCACGGGCTATCATTATTAATCCGACTATGTTTACAGGTTCTCCTAGCCTAAGCTCGGATAATCTAGTTAAATCATAAATTATACTGCTATCCTTTGAAAACCTCAGAAAATAGTCTACTTCATCTAATACCAATAGTACTCTGATATCCCTTTTCCTAAGATACTCTAACGTCTCATGTAGTAGTTCCTCTGCTGTCAGATTTCTAGACCTAAGTACTGGATCTATTTTACTAGCGATACTATTAAAGAGTACGAATTTGCTTGGTGCCTCCAGTTTGAGGTTTATGTAAATGTACTTGAAGTTTAGTCCATACCTTTTATTTATATTTTCAAGGTTTCTCCCGATTATGTGGACTGCACTAGTCTTACCCATCCCAGCAGGTCCTTGAACTTGGATAACACGTAAAAATCTATCCCCAAGAGCTAGATCTGAAGTCATTGTTTTAAGCAGTCTTAGCTCATTCTCTCGATGTATAAGTCTACTTGGAAGATATCTAGGTGAGAGCTTTTCCCTATCTCGGAATATCATGACATGAAGACCTAGATACTCCTCGATTAAAATCCCACTGTGAGAGAGGGTAAGGAGAAACTATTCAGTACTATGATAACAGAGTATGTTCTAATAACAGACTACATAAAGAAGTTTGGAGTAGTAATTACATGGTGGTAGTATGAAGGCCTTTCTAATAAAGGAGCCCTTAGAGGCTGAGGTGGTAGATCTGGATATTCCTACGCTATCACCATCAGAGGTCTTAGTTAGGGTTAAGGCTTGTGGAATATGTGGTACCGATATTCACATATATGAGGGAAAGCACCTTGCCAAGTATCCAATAATACCAGGTCACGAAATCTCTGGAGAGGTTGTCGCCACTGGCGAGGCAGTAGAGGATTTTAAGGTAGGAGATAGAGTTGTAATTAATCCAAACATTTATTGTGGTAGGTGTTACTACTGCAGAAAGGGATACGTACACTTCTGTGAGAAGTGGATTGCTATAGGCATAGGAAGGCCTGGAGGATATGCTGAATTTGTAGCAGTACCTGAAAAGAGTCTGCATAGAATGCCCAATAATCTGAGTTTCGAAGAGGCAGCATTGGTCGAGCCCATAGCTTGTTGTCTAAGAGGACAGGATTTGATCGATATAAGGCTAGGAGATAGAGTTCTTATATATGGACTAGGGCCCATAGGTCTAATTCATCTACAGTTAGCCAAACTTAGGGGAGCCTCACTTATAATAGGTGCGGAAATCATAGAAAAGAGGATAGAATTGGGTGAAAACCTGGGAGCAGACGTAGTACTTAATCCAACCAAGGACGATGTGGCGAAGGTAGTAAAAGAGCTCACACATGGTAGAGGAGTGGATGTTGTAATAGAGGCTACTGGTAACCCCAAGGTATTAGAGGAGGCGATAAATGTACTGGACTATGGGGGAAGGATTTTAGTATTTGGTGTATCCCCTCCAGAGTCCAGAGTACCTATTAGTCCATTTGTAATATACCGAAAGGAGTTAAGACTAGTGGGATCCTTTACTAATCCTCTGACTACCGATAGGGCTATATCAGTACTTGCGTCTAGAACTATCAGAGTCACTCCATTAATTACTCATAAAATAGAATTGAATGAAGTATTAGAGTACTTCAAAAGGATTATCGAAAAGGAAAAAGACATAGTAAAGGTGCTAGTAACACCATAGACAGTTTTACTACTGTACTAACATCCTGATATTTTTGTTTTCGTAAAGTCTACAGTAGACCAGTGCGTTTAGAGTAATATTATAATAAATAGTCCTTTAATCACTAAATATATATCTATATATAAACAGATTAATATATTGACGGTATTGAGTATAAGTTGAAAAACTATATATTTAGAGCTTTCTCCTATACTTGATGAAGATTAGTATACTAATATCATTAGCAACTCTCATCGTAGGGGTATTAGTAGGAATACTGATAAGCTCAGCCCTATACCCACAACCTCAGTTACAGGCTTTTCCAGAAGATAGCGCGTGGAGAAAAGAGAGTATTAGAATTGTAGGATCCACTACAGTCTTACCTATCGGTAGTGAGTGTGCGAAAGCTTTTATGAAAAAGTATGAGACGGTTAAAATAACAGTGGAAGGAGGAGGCAGTGGAAGGGGATATAAGGAGCTTATAGATGGGGTTTGTCAAATAGGTATGGCCTCCAGATTTCCAAAAGAAAAGGAACTTAAATTAGCAAAGGAAAAGGGAGTATCCTTAGTCCTACATGAAATTGCCGTCGATGCTATAGCTATTATAGTCCATCCCAGTGTGGTAGAGGGGTTAGGAGGAGAACCTCTAAAGCTCACATTAGAAGAAGTGGGTAGAATATTTGCAGGAGAGTACACTAGATGGAGTGAAATAGATCCTCGTCTACCAGATGAAGAAATAGTAGTATTCACAAGAGAACATGGTTCAGGTACTAGAGATACCTTTGAAAAGTTCTGTTTAAAACCATTCGGACTAAAACTCAAATCCGAAGCCTCCGAAGTCCCTAGTAATCCTACAATGAGAGCGAGTGTGGAGAAAACACATTATTCAATAGGATATATAGGACTAGGATTCCTAAAGGAAGGAGTTATAGCAGTTCATCTGGCTAGGAAGGAGGGGCAGGTCTACTATGAGCCTACACGTGAAAATGCTATAGCTGGTGTATACCCTATAGTCAGATACCTCTACTTAGTAACTAGTGGTATTCCTAAAAGCGGATCGTTAGTAGACAGGTTTATAGACTTCGTTAAGAGCCCTGAGGGACAATCGATAGTGGAGAAGTGTGGATTTATAGCTATGTACCCTAAGCGGGGAGACTAGGATGAATATGATTAAGATTTTTCCTCATCTATTGAATATATTTAATTTCATGAAGAAAAGAAGGCATCCTGTAGAGATAATACTACCGATAATAGCTCTTTCATCGGTACTCATTCTGATACTCATAATAGTATTCGTACTTAATGAAGCACTACCAGCGCTTCTACTCTTAGGACCTGGACTTATCTTGAACGAGAAATGGAGGCCGTACTACGAGGAATATGGTGCCCTCCCTTTAATTCTCGGCTCTCTACTAATAGTCTCAGGAAGTGTCTTAATAGCCGTCCCCCTAGGTGTACTTTCTGCTATATTTTTAACGGAATACTTACCTCGTAGTCTGAGAGAACCCTTCAGATCCGTCATAGAACTCCTTGCTGCTATACCCTCGATAATTTATGGATTCTTAGGAATGATGTTCATAGCTCCCGCTATTTCAGACCTCTTCGAAGTACCTCTAGGCAAGACCGCTCTGGCAGGTTCCATAGTTCTATCTATGATGATAGTACCTACTATAGTAAGTATCTCAAGCGAGGTTATTGCATCTGTCCCTAAAGAGTATAAAATGGCTGCTCTGGCTTTAGGAGCTACAAAGTGGCAATGTATCAGAAGTGTTGTATTACCTACAGCTATGCCAGGGATCTTTGCATCTATTCTCTTAGCACTTGGAAGAGCTATTGGTGAGACTGTGGCAGTACTCATGGTATGTGGCTGCGTACCTACAATACCCTCACCACTCTGGAACTACCTTTCACCAGTACATACGCTCACTAGTGCTATAGCTCTCGATATGGGTGAAGTGGCTATAGGCAGTCTACACTATCACGTACTCTTCGGTCTAGGTGTCATACTAATGGTCATAACGTTTACTGTGAATACTATTGCTGACCTACTTTTAAAGAGGGCGCCTAGGAGTGTGATCAGAATATGAGGA
>QMRW01000071.1 GCA_003650785.1 Thermoprotei archaeon
CCCATCTTACGCTCTAAGAGTTTTTTGAATATATAGCCTAGGAATACGCCGACTACATTGCTCGGCATATCCATAATCCCCCATATTATACCGAAGAGTGCAGGTAGACCCACGATGGGCGCAAGCCCCCTTATAAACCTAGGTACTATTAAGAACATTGATCCTAATATTGATGTACTAAGTACTTGAGGCCATTTTAAATACTCACCAAATCTCCTGGTTATGAATAGACATCTGATTACAGTATCTACAGGGAATGAGGGTGCTGGCAGTAATCTAGAAGGTACATCATAGAGATGCCACAGTAGTGAAGCTATAAGCAGACCCACTAATTGAGTTGAGAATATACCCATGAGATGAGCTTTCACTATGCTTACTGGCTTTGTATTAGTTAGTTGAGCAGCCTTATATCCTATACATATATCGGCTGCTGTCACTCCTGGATTTATTAAGAAGGGATTAAACCAAACCTCTATTTGCTCAGGTCTAGTAGTTGTCATCAATAATACATAGTTAGCATAGGGTATTGTTGTAGCACCTCCAGTCAGACCAACAGATCTACCTGACACTATGGTATCAAATAGGGTTAACCCAAAGTTTATAGTTAGGATAGCGAGAAGGAAAGGTAGGCCTAGTGGTGTAAGTAAGTATGCTAATATAGATGCTATAATTTGTGGTACTAGAAACAGTAGTAATGTCGTCTTACCTGAGAGAAGCCCTAGGCTTTTAGCCCTACTTCCACTAAGTGAAAAGAAAGTCTTTATAGCAGTGGTCATTTGTCTTAGGTTGAGTATGAATGGGACGATAGCAGCAGCAAATATAAAGCCCACTCCATAACTTAGCCAAAATCGTAACATAGGCTTATACCAAGCACCTTCTAGGGTTCCCGGAACTATCATAGGCATACCCCTAGTGTAGGGATAGTCTACTCCAGTTTTAATGAGAATTGGCGGAAGTACTAGGTAGGTTATAAACGAGGAGATAAGAGACCAAAGTATGACTTGTTCTGGTAGAATGAGTCCTAGTGCTACTATCATTACATTAGCAGTAATACCAGTAGTGGATCCAGGAAGGATCCATTCCATTACATTAGTAACATCAAAATGGATAGAGGGTAGTACTATGGCTCTAATACCGAAGAGAATAAGCGTTACTGCAGGTATTAATGTTCTAAGCATTTCGAATAGGGCAGAGAAGAGTGTGGATACAGCGAATACTCTATATTTTTCCGGTCTTAGACCGCTTAACGATTCTGCTATCTCTGCTGCTACAGCGCCAGTGGGGAAGGGAAGACTCTCAACTTCTATGAATAGTTCTCTAGCTATGAGTGATAGTGAGATAGCACTGATGAGTGATATTATGGTACCAGTATAACCTATTATTAAGGGTAACATCCAGTCAGGATGCCATATTGTCCTCTCTATGAACGCCTCACTCGTCTCAGGAGGCACTGCCCATATAGGTATTTTATCCGCTACACCGTACTGCTTTGCTATAGGAGATTTTCGGAAGTATATGTTAAAGAGTATTCCCGCTCCATAGGTTGCTGCCATAGATGCCCCCCACCTTATAGTGACAAGTTCATGTACAGTTAGAGGGCTTAGGAATAGTAATCCTAGCTCACCGAAGATAAGCATAGTGGCGTAGGCTGCGGCGATTCCTCCTATAGGTTGTCCTGTAGTCAAGTAGACCCAGAGAAGTGATGGCATCATGATGAAGGCAGAGAATAGAATTGCTATTATAGTTCTATAGGTAAACCCCTCTTTTAATTCTCCACTCATGCTATTACCCTATAGAGATAAAAAAGGGATATAAATAATTAATTTAAATACCATAGAATGCTTTGTATGCAGCGTAGACACCACTAGCTACTGCTCCTAGTAGGCCTCCTGCAGCTGCTCCAGCGAAGAATGGTCTAGCTATCTGTTCATCCAGTTTCGTACCTCCTAGCCTGAGTATTAACCACTTAATCACAAGATAGACTAGAGCTTGATAGCCCCAATCTAGATTAGCTGATAAACACATGAGCATGGCTAAACCAGCAGCTATAGGATTAAAGGGCATTACAATGCGAGCTGCTAATATTGGTAGTAGAGCTCCTAGTCCTATGAGTACTCCATAGAGTGCTAGTGCTGCATCCTTAACTCCATAGAATGTGAATCCGTATCTGTAGAACCTCCATAGATAGTGAGGTCTAACTCCCGGGGAGTACAGTACATAAGCTCTATCCGCAGCGAGTCTATGTCCTACTCCAAATCCGAAGCCCAGGTGTTGCTCATATATTGAACCAAAGATACCCCCTATAAGTAGGCCTATCACTATAGATATCACTATTATGCCAATATTCTTAACTCTTCCCAGGAAAGCAAATCTTGATGACTCGAAGAATGCTGATGGTACAATATCACCATAGTCAGCATAGTGACATGTTCCTACTACGAAGCCAGCTAGTGCTGGACTGAGTTCACCTGTGTAGAGCATTCCAGTATAGGTAGAGATATAGCCTACTGGAGCAAAGGCATGGGCTACCCATGTGAACTGGAGATTACATATACCTAATCCCCTTATACCCCACATCTGGAATATGAATAGTAGGAATAGTGATGAAAGGAATGCTGGGCCTACCGGAGCACCTAAGGATACCATGAAGGCAGTGAGTACTACAACTGCTATTATGGAAATAACCCATTGAAGTTGAGGTGATATAAAGCCAGGCTCTCTCTCCTTCTCCTTGAAGGTCTGTACTATGTACTTCCACGCAGCTATATAGCCACCTAGTACACCTCCTATTAGGAGAGCGGAACCTAGTACGTGTAGCTTATAGTCTCCCGTGTACCAAGCCGAGAAGTATAGGTCTCCTACAGACATTGTGGGATCAAATTCTATTAACCTAGTATGTACCATGTATGGTACTATTACGAAATTCAGTAGTAGTGTCATTAGGGATACTGTTAGTAGTGCATCTATAGGCCAGAAGTAGCAGAAGAATGACCAGGGGAAGAATGCATGCATATCCAGTCCTATAGCAGCTCCCCGTAGTACATGCCATAGTCTTCCAGGCTCACCTGCGCTATCTCCCACGGCCTCAGGTATTGTAGGTGCACCTGGAAATGCCTCAGAGATCAGGTATCCTGGCCCAAAGATGGTTAGGATAATCCCTATGAGTAGACCTAGTAGTAGCCAATTCCTTCTAGAGCCTAGTACAGGTACTCTCTCCTCCTTAGGTGGAGGTTCCATAGCTAAGGATACTGCGGTAAATGCGGCTGTAGTAGCGGGGTAGGGTAATCTCTCTATCTCTACTATTTGTCTTCTGAAGGGTGCTAAGACGAATAGTCCTATTAGACCAAAGAACATAGTAATAACAGTACCCAATATGGTGGCTACCATTAATTGTCCGAAGGGAGCAGGATATCCTCCCTCCATGGCCATGTCAAAGAACTCTTTCGGTAGTATCTTGAAGTAGCTAGGTATGAACTTCTTGTACTCCTCTGTTAACCAAGGATATCCCTTTGCATATTGCATGAGACATGTAGCATAGACTCTCCAACCAGTATAGGATGCAGCTGCTCCATAGACCATGGCGTATATTACGGCATACTCTAGATAACTGGCTCTAAACCTTACAAACATCTGTATTAACGCTACTATGACCACAGTCATGACACTGACCTCAGCGGTCGCAACAAAACCAGTGATAGGCCCTAGGATAACGTCTGCAGCGACTAGGGCTAGGCATCCTAGAACTCCTATGATTATAGCCTTTACTGTAAATGCCCTTTCTGGTACCTCTATCCTTTCCTCCATATATTCACCTTGTAAACAAAGGCTAGCAATGTTAGTATATAAGCTTTTCAGTAAGACTTATAAGTATAAATGTCCAAGTACTATTACCAGCAGTAATATGCGGAAAACTATTTTAAAACGTCCTCATAATAATGAGACCGGTACTGAAATGAAGGTAACTATAATATTATTATCACTACTCATCACTCTTATACTATTAACTTCAATTCCCCTAATGAACTCACCCCCTCTCCAAAAGCTGATAGTACTACTTGTAAGAGATAAAACTGCTTATATATTAAGTACGTGGCTAGCCTCAGCCAATAGACAATTCCTTGTCATACCCCTAATTAAAGGTGCTAACTTAGTAACTCCTGAGATTCCCGAGCAATATAGGATCCTTGATCTGACAGGGTATGAGCATAAACAACTAATCATAAAGATGCTAAGATTAGCCTTAGAACTAGATTATAGGGTAGGGACCTCAGCCATATTGATTGAGTCCATTAATGAAATGATACTAGTGGCTCCATTTGCCTGTTTAGCTAAGATTCCCATAATCCCCAGAGACGTCATAGACGATGAAATCAGAGGTATATTGAAACAATTTGGACTGCATCACATGATATATACTGGTAAAGATGAAGACTTCATGGAGAGCCTAAAGAAAGATGGGTTTATCATTGAAACAAAAAGTACAATAGAGATATTAAAGGAATACAATAGTAGAGTTCACACTGACAAACTCGTGATCTCTCCCTTAATTGACGAATTTTCGTTTACCTCTCCTCTCTATGCGGCTCTAAAGAAGTGGAAACTAGTACTAATAGACCATGAAGGATTTACAGGAAAAGGGATAAGCTCACAGCTTACTCCCCTACCAAGTACTCTGGTGTACGTAGCCTCTCCTACCACTCTTTCAAAAGATGTCTTTTCCGTTAAAGAGCTATATAGAGTACTTATCGAATTAGGAGGTAATAGATATTTGTCGACTAAGGTCGGCTTAATCTCTGCAATTGATGAGTGTAAACTTAGCGCTTACGTACTTAGATTATTCCTAAGACTATATACCATAGAACATGATCAAAGAGCTCTCCTAGTATTTATGGAGAATAGCATGCCCCTATCTATTAAGATCAAGGAGATGCTGAGTAGTATGTATGGTTATACTTGTACTGTCCTTTATTCCGAAGGAGGCTCTGGAAATATCACCACCAGAAATATCCTCAAGCTCTTGAGAGAGGACTACTTCATAATTTATCTAAACCTTCATGGAAATCCTGTAGGCATGGCTCTCGACCCTCAAGGTCCCTATGTGATCTCAGCTTATGCTATAGAACGACCTATCTATCCCTCAATCATAATCACCCTATCATGTGAAACTTTAAATTTTGGTTCTCTTCCCTCTGCAAAAAGCTCCCTGGCTCTGAAATTTATATCCATGGGGGCAATAGCCTATGTAGGGGCGGCTAAGATAGAACTAGTTTCAGGAGAGGTGAGTACAGGTTACCCTGAATTGATTATAAAGATGTTACTAGATGGATTCACTTTGGGAGAAGCTGTGAGAGTGGTTAATAATATAAGGATAGGGGAGATGAAGCAGATTGAACCCTGGCGTAGAGCGTATACTATCTTAATAGGAGATCCTGATCTGAAAATAGCTAGAAGAGTAGGTAATGATTACACACTCAGGGTTAGAGGGAAAACTATAATGATAGAGGTGCTAAGAGAAACTCCTATCCTTTTTATCAAATTTCCCTCTCCGATACCCCCTAAAAGATTGTCAGATATAAGATGCGAAAAGCCAAATATATTCATTAGATCGTTTATAACTAAGGAAAATAATAATTACTACATGTATATGTACGTGACAAGATTGTACACAGCCATGATAGGTAATTTCAAAAAGGGAGATATCATAAGAATTGATCTGATAGAAACCCCTAGACTCGAATACTACCTAGTAGTCATACTTATAGTTGTGGGAATATTGACAGCGGTAGTACTATTACTCAGGAGAATAGAACGTAAGAAATAATTATCTCATCTTAATAGCTTAAATAAGCTTTTCTTCAACGAAACCTTTTTATATAGGTACCTCGTGAAAAGGTATCAGGTGATAGCTTTGGGTACACCAAAGAGAATATTAGAGTCTGAATCTATGAATGAACAGATAGTCAAGTGTCTAAAATGTGGAAGTGATAAGTTAATCTACGATCCTGTTAGAGGAGAGCTCATATGTGCTGCATGTGGTTATGTCATTAGTGAAAGAGCCATAGATCAAGGTCCTGATTGGAGAGCATTTACTCCAGAGGAAAGAGAGAAGAGAAGTAGAGTGGGTGCACCGGTAAGCCCAATAATTCCTGAGGCTATATCTACGGACATCGATTGGAGGAGTAAAGATGCTGCTGGAAGAGAACTGGGACTAGATAGAAGAATTGAAATGCAGAGACTTAGGAAATGGCATTTGAGGACGAGAGCTCAATCATCCATAGAGAGAAACCTATCTCAGGCCTCTATGGAACTCGAGCGTATTGGCTCACAACTAGGCTTACCCAAGAATGTGTTGGAGAGAGCATTGGAGGTATATAGGAGAGCACTAGAGACAGGACTTGTAAGGGGTAGGTCTATAGAGTCCGTAGTAGCTGCGGCTATCTACGCAGCATGTAGAGAGATGAAAAGACCTAGGACTATCGATGAGATAGCTAGGTACACTAGGGCGGGTAGAAAAGATGTAGCTAGATGCTATAGACTATTACTCAGGAAATCCGTAGTTACTGTTCCCCTCTCCGATCCCTCAGACTTTATACCTAGAGTGGGTAGTGCATTAAAATTAAGTGCTACAACTATAAGGAAAGCTATTGATATAATACAGAGGGCTAGGAAACAGGGTATAACAGCAGGAAAGGATCCTGCAGGACTAGCTGCTGCGGCTATATATATAGCATCTCTACTCTCTGGTGAGGTCAGAACTCAAAAAGAGATAGCTCAAGCTGCACAGGTTACCGAGGTAACTGTGAGAAATAGGTATAAGGAGCTAGCCAGAAAGCTCAAGATAAAA
>QMRW01000072.1 GCA_003650785.1 Thermoprotei archaeon
ACTACTCACGGCTCACTACTAGTACATGAAATATATCTGGATGAAGAAGAGCTTCTCAAAAGACTAGAGTTAGAGGAAGTAGATATTCTAGCAAAGGGATTAGAAGCTGGGCTCCCTCTTTCGAGCATACTGGGAGATAAGAGAGCGCAGAAAGTGATAGATGAATGTAAGGATGTAATAGCTGGGGAGTATATAGAAGTACTGATACCTACAACTTCTGAGATAGAATATGGAGTACAGGATTTCGATATAGATGGATTAGAGGAGGTGGAGATATTCAGCTGTACTATACCTATAGTAGGCGTGGATATGGTAGATAGGCTACTGGAAATGTGTGAATACGTGGAAGAGTACTTAGAGAGATTAGAGAATCTCATCCGTGAGGAGAGTAAATTAGTAGACGGGTATATGGTAGCTTTAAGATGCTTTAGGAATGCCGATACTACTCTTATGGATCTGGAGGAAGAGGTTCAAGAAGCAATAGATCTAATTGGAGAGGATGTTATAGAAGGAGTTGTAATGGTCAATAGAATACTCGAAAGTCCCTAGCTTAGGATGTGAGATTGAGAACTATGAAATAGTAGGATATATGAGTAAGTTTAAGAGAGAGTTATAGCTATATAGAACATGGTTAAGTGTGAATATTGCGGTAAGGAAGTTGTCCTACCCTTTAAATGTAGCTATTGTGGCGGTAAATTCTGTATTGATCATCATTTGCCAGAGAAGCACGAATGTCCAGCACTTGTAAGAGGAGTATGGCAACCTCGCTACGTTCCTGTTGAACCTCCTCCACCAGAACCTCCTAGAAGGGTTAGGATAGGATATCCAAAGGTAACTAGACCTTATGTATACTTCTACAGGGGTGAGCTATTAAGTTTATTACTAGCAGCTACTATGGTATTCTTCGTATTCTTAACAGTAATACCATGGAGTCCTATCTGGATCTTAACTATATTTATAGGTTCCGTGACGTGCTATGTATCCCATGAACTAGCTCATAAGTTTGTTGCACAATCATATGGACATAGAGCTCGATATGTACTCTCACCAATGGGAGTATTATTAACTCTTATCTCTATGATACCGTTCATGCCTATAAAGATAATAGCCCCTGGATACGTGAGTATAATCCCTATGGGAGCTTGGAGTACTGAACAGGAGGGTAGAATAGCACTAGCAGGACCTATACTTAATATACTCATAGCGGCCTTTTTCACTATACTAGCTAGAATAATACCGATAGCTAGAGTCATAGCGAATATAAATGCTACTATAGCATTTATCAATCTCATGCCCTTCCCAGTGCTAGATGGAGCCAAGATTATGAGGTGGAGCTTTCTAATATGGGTAACTATGTTCGTAGTGAGTCTAGTACTACTAGCTGTAAACCTATAGGGAGGATATATGTGAACTTCAATTAAGTTATTCTATTTAATCCTTCATTTCCAATTAATGTGAATAAATATTGAATGTAATTTCAGGGTACTCTCTGACCTCGTATTTTCCTCTACCTTCTTCAGTAATTTCAAGTGTTCTTATCCAGAGAGTATTTGATATATCATCTAGATTAGCTCGCAGGAGTTTAGTATGCTTTCCAGCATATATTGTAGCTTTAGCAATAGGTTGATTTAGTGGTATTTTGAGATCATGTTTAACCCTCCGCATATTGGCTATAGTCCTTATGACTATATCTCCTTCAGTAATACTTCTCTCGTCTATTCTATCGACCTTAGGCCAATCCGAGATAGTAATGCTCTTCCACCTCTCATGCTTAGCGTATAGAGTATGGTATATCTCCTCAGCGATGTGAGGGGTAAATGGTGAGATAAGCTTTAGAAGGTTTAATAGGATTGTGTAGAGAGTCTTCTGAGCGGATCTCTTATAGGGATTCTCACGAGCTAGTCTGTACTTGACAACCTCTAGGTAGTGATCACAGAAGATATGCCACGTAAAGTTTATGATAGAGGTGGAAGCAGCTCTAAAGTCATAGTTCTCCATAGCATTGGTAACCTCAACAATCAGCTTTTTAAAGAGATTCAAGACCCATCTATCAACTAACTTATACTCATCTTCACTCACTTCAATTCTGGGATCGAAATCACCTAGAGTGAGTGATAGAAATCTAGCTGCATTCCAAAGCTTAGTAAGAAAGCGCCTAGCATAGTCGACACCCTCCCACGAGAACCTTATATCAGAACCCGTAATAGTCGAACTTGCAACCCAAAGCCTAAAAGCATCTGCACCATACTTATCGACTACCTCTGTCAGACTAATATAGTTCCCGAGGCTTTTATGCATCATACGACCATCTGTTCCTCTTACCATTCCATTTATTAGAGCTATCTTAAATTGAGATTTTCCAAAGAGTGCCACTCCTCTTACCAATAGATAGTAGTCCCATGTCCTTATGATGTCATAACCATTCGACTGAAGATCTGCGGGAAAGAGTCTCTCATCTAGCGCATCGGGCCATCCCGCGTGAACAGCTGCTGTTATACTTGAGTCCATCCATGTGTCCAGTACATCAGTCTCGCCTACAAACTCTCTTCCTCCACACTTTGGACATCTATCAATCCTAGGCAATTCTTTCCTTGGATCTACTGGTAGCCAATCCGGTTCAGCTAAGATAACCTCACTGCATTTCTTACAGTACCATACTGGTATAGGTGTAGCGAAGAACCTCTGTCTTGAGATAGGCCAGTCCCAATCTAGACTGTTCACCCAATCCTCTAACCTCCTTCTCATATAGCTTGGTATCCATTTTACCTTCTTAGCTTCTTCTAGTACTTTATCAGCTAGTTCTCTTGTCTTAACAAACCACTGTTCTTTGGGAATTATCTCAACGGGTGTGTGACATCTCCAACATGTTCCTACAGAGCTCTCAATGTCCTCTACTTTAACTAGTAACCCTCTCTCCTCTAGAAGTTGAGCCATTCTAGTTCTAGCCTCTTCTACTATAAGTCCTTTTAGGGGACCTGCTTTTTCATTCATAATTCCTCTTTCATTGATCGAGATTATTACTGGTAGTCTATGTCTTGCCTGCCACTTCACATCAGTCTTATCACCATAGGTACATATCATGACTACTCCAGTACCAAAATGCATATCCACTTCTTCGTCGGCTATTATCGGAACCCATCTATCGTAAATCGGTACTTTGGCCTTCTTACCTATGAGATGGAAGTACCTTTTATCTTCTGGATGTACCGCTACTGCAATACAGGATGCAAGTAATTCTGGCCTTGTTGATGCTATTGTTAGGGGTTCTCCATTTTCAAGTTCAAAGTTATAGTAGTATAGTTTTCTTTTGACCATTTTATACTCTACTTCAGCCTCGGCTATAGCGGTCTCGCATCTGGGACACCAGTATATTGGAAGATACCCTCTATAGATAAGGCCTTTTCTATACATCAGTATAAAGCTTAATTGAGTTCTTCTCCAGTAATCGGGGTTCATAGTCATATATTCAGTAGTCCAGTCTATACTACATCCTAATCTCTTTATGGACTCCTTCATAGGTTCAATCCACTTTAGGGTATACTCTCTGCAGAGAGCTATGAATTCATCTCTAGGTATCTCTCTCTTATACCTACCTATAGTCCTCTCTACCCTAACTTCTGTTGGTAATCCATGACAGTCCCATCCCTGGGGGAAGAAGACATTGTATCCTCTCATCCTCTTGTATCTCGCTACAAAGTCCATGTAAGCGTGGTTAAAGGCATTACCTACATGGAATTCACCACTTGGATAGGGTGGTGGAGTATCTATCGAGAATGTAGGTCTTACTTTATCCTCTTTATCGAATCTATATATCCTCCACTCTTCCCATATCCTCTGCCATTTCTTCTCTATTTCTCTAAAGTTGAATCTCTTAGGAAGTACCATATTCAAAACCTCCTATGTGTTTTAAAGTAAGGTAATTAAGTTCTATTCCTCGATGGGAGATTATCGCACTTCCAACTGAAATCCCTCTACACGTGAAAGAAGGGTGTACTAATAAATGTTTTTCTTGGGAAATAAGTAGGACTATGGAATATCCTCATCTCAGCCAGATATCAACTTGGTATTGCTCCTTATATTCACTCTTAGCTTAATATTAATGGGAATCGAATGCTAGTGGAGTGAATGTAGTGAACAATAGTAGCATACTAGATATAGTAGCCAGAGCCTCAGAGAGGGCAGCTGACAGATTATGGAGTATATCGAGTACTAGAGGAGTAAAAAATGAAAAAGGACTTAAGATATTTGCAAAAGATGGTGCGATGTTATTAGCCTGTGAGCTTACCAGAGAGTTGCCGCTTGAGTGTATATTCTCAGCATGGAATCCAAACACTGGTGAATCCCTCAGATATGTAGACTTCTATATAAATTATGAAGACTGTGCTGTAATCAAGACCATGATAATACCTAGAGGGTTTAGATCTAGAGAAGCTATAGCAATGTTACTAGGTAGGAGAAGGAAAGGGGAGAGTGGACTAGTCTACTTCTTCAATGAAGCCTATAGAGCCTTTAAGGTCAAGAGGATTGCCGTAGTCTTCGATGAGAAGAGATATCTCTCATGGCATATAGAGAGACTAGCGGATATGGTTAAGGTTAGGAATGGAGCCTACCTTATACACCTAGTACCACATAGCAGTAAGAAAGTGATACACCTAGCTGAGATAGAAATAGTCTCATATTACGATTACCATGCCTACTTATAGTCCTACTCATGAATATATTCGTATTCTATCCTACTTATAGTCCCGAAATCCCTCTTAGCAAGGCTACATAACCTCGCCATGGAAATTAGGGATGAGCCTATAGGCCTCCTACTTAAGTGGAAGTAGGTTACTTCTGGAGAGGGAGAGATAATAAGACACATATAGTAGAATGAAATACTACGAGTGATTGAATAGGAGGTATGGAAAATGCCCGTAGAGAGGAATGATTACGTGCTATTAGAGTACACCACGGAGATAAAGGAGGATGGAAGGGTAATTGATACGACTATAGAAGAGGTAGCTAGGAAACATAGGATATACAAAGAGGATAAAGTCTATGGTCCTAGATTAATTATAATAGGAGAGGGGATGCTGATTAAGTATGTCGAAGACAATATTGTGGGTATGGAGGAGGGAGAAGAAAAGGTTATAGAAGTACCCCCAGAGAAGGGATTTGGTCTAAGAGATCCAAAGAAGATAAGAGTAATACCAGCCGTAGAACTCAGTAGGAGAGGGATAATTCCGAAGGTCGATATGCAAGTCGAGATAGATGGAAGAGTAGCAGTAATCAGAAGTGTAGGATCCGGTAGAGTACAGTTAGACTTCAATCATCCACTCGCTGGAAAGACCTTAGTATATAGAGTGAAGGTTGTTAAGATACTCAAGGATAAAGAGTCTAAGGTGAAGGAATTGACAAGAAGATGGTTACCTACACTTAAACCCGAAGAAATAGATGTAAAGACACCAGAGGAGGGCATACTTGAGATCTCCCTACCTCCGAGGACTCTACTCATGGAGGGAATAGGAGTTAGAAAGAGGAGTATTGCTATGGATCTGGGGAAGAGATTTGATGATCTCAGAGAGATCAGGTTCATAGATGTGATAAAGCTTAAGGAGAAAGAGGAAAAAGAGGAGAAGAGTGAATCCAAGACCTAACTCTCAAATCTATTGTGGAGGAAATGAAGAATACGATGTTAGGTAATGCCAGATTTCTTCAGTAGAGATCTGTATACTCGATTTCATTATTAAATTGCTAATAGGATGTACATAGATGTCAGTATTAGTAGTGTGCCCTCCTACCTTCAACACCCGTAGTCTTACCATCTATATCTTTAAACACCTGAATTTTTCGACCTTCCCTGGTTCAATTCCTCTTTCTTCAAGGACTTTCCTGAAGATCTCTAGGACTGTTCTCTCTAGATCCATACCCCATCTCTTACCCATACTACCTATAGTCACTTCGACTCTTCTACTCAACTGTATGAATTCTTCTCTTAGTTTATACATTTCCTTACTTAGAGTAATGAACTCCTCATCCTCTTCTAATAATTTCAATATAACCTCTTTAAGTCCTATATCCACTCCTCAGTTAATCAGATCTAGGCCTTTGTATTAGCCCTTTTAATACTATTTCAAATTTCATAATTAGTATTCGATGTCTAAACTATGCCTGGAATATTATATAAAGCACAGGTCTGGCGAGAGACTTTGCAATACAAGCAAGGGCTATTAGCCGAACTTTAAGAGGTTCTACTTCTCAGAGCAGAGAGCTAGAATCCTGCTCGGCAAAGTTTATATAAGGGATCTTATCGACTCACATCGTGAAAGGAGAGTGGGAAAGACTTATAGAATCTATCTTTCCACCACTTGAAAGTTTTGTAAGAAGTAACATTTGTTGGGATGAGAATAACCCCTACTATGGAGGTCTATTAGAGACAATCCCACTTACACCCAATCCCGCATGGTCTCATTCATCATATCAAGTTGCTGATGCCTATCTGCGCTTATATGAGGCTTATAGTAATGAAAAATATTGGAGAACTGCGAGAGCCATAGTTAATTTTCTGGTTAGAGAGCAAACAGATGCTGGTTGTTGGTACGGTTATGCTGGATACCCGAAAAGTGCTGGTTGGAACGAGAAAAATGCTCCACCAGGTAGTAAACTTAACGTTAAGCTTGATGATGGTACCGTACTAGATATTATACGTAGTCCTTTTAGCAT
>QMRW01000073.1 GCA_003650785.1 Thermoprotei archaeon
AGTATATTAGAAATTTTATTGTATAAAAATTAACTATTTTAATTCTGAAAACTATTATTACAGAAATGCCTCGATATGTACTCTGTCACTCCGAGTACATTGTACTCCTCTTGATTCACTTTCTTACTCGATCGGTAAGTACCCTTTATGCGATCCTAGGAAAGTCTCGAGGATTATCCCTTAAAGTAGAATACCTTCTTTTCACAAGGGAGAGCTGAGAAGGATCTTAGATAACTCATAAAAGTCATGTATCCTAAACTTCTTCAATACTTGAGGGTTATCTCCCAGGAGATATGCCTTAATACCGATTTTACGAGGTATTTTTAGATCATAGAATGGATCATCTCCTACATGTAAGACTTCCGAAGGTAAAACTCCCATATTCTGACACACAAGCTTAAAGAAGATATCGCTCTTTCTAGGTATACAGAAGTTTGACACACAGGAGTACACTCTAGAGAATACATGTCTACACTTGCCCATGCTATCAAGTACTAGCTGAATAAATTCGGTACTAGCATTAGATACTATAATTAATTCGTATTCTTCAGCAATTCTAGGTAATATTTCAAGTGCTCCGGGTTTGAACCTAATAAGGGGTTTTATAGATTCTAGTACGTCTCCTATATCTACTCTTAGATCGAATCTTCTTAGCCAGTATGAGGGCAAGTACCATCTGATATCGTCTTCCCCTATCTTCTCGTATTCAGATAAGACTGTGGCTTTAGCATTATTGAAGTTCACTCCATGTCTTTGAGCATAGAGTAGTGGTACTAGCTCAAGCCAAAAGTAGTCCACATAGTCTCTGTGAACTAGAGTACCATCTACATCGAATGATACTACCTTCACTTCTCTTTGAGACATACTCTAACACAGCAATTTTTGTCTTCATACCTTATATATCTCTATTTGTTTTTACAGAAGTGTTTATATGACCTTATTTCAGCTCTTCTGGGAACTTAGTCTTTATAGAGATTAGATTTTGTACTTGAAATGCCTAATAATGGTCATCAATGAGGTCTCTTGGTAATACTATAAGTTAATTACCGTCCTATCACTCTAATCCTGGTGATAACGTGTATGAGTATTTAGTTGAACTGTTCGAATTAACTATCAGATTATATGCTGTCATGGATCCTATAGGTGCTGCTCCAATATTCATATCATTAACATCGAGAAGACGTACAGAAGAACGACTGAAGATACTGAGACTAGCTACTGGTGTTGTAATGTTTGTAGTTTCAGTGCTATCTATAACTGGCAGTACTATCCTGAATATCTTAGGTATAAGTACTCCCTCGATTAAAATGGGAGGTGGAGTGCTGCTAATGGTATTGGCGGTAGATGAGTTGAGGGGGATTCTGAGAGCTAGAATACCTCTTGAAGAAGAGTTAGCAGTAGTTCCACTAGCCATACCCCTTCTAGTAGGACCAGGCACTATAACCATGATATTAATGCTAACGTCTGTGAGACCATGGTATCTAGTACTCATAGCAACGCTTATCGCATCTATCCTTTCCTATGTCACCCTATCCTTCTCAGAATTACTACTCAAAGTGCTGGGGAGAAGTGTAACGTCGGCATTAAGTAAATTTATGACAATAATATTAGCTGCATTTGCATCCGAGATGATATTCTCAGCACTAAGAGATTGGGGGATTGTATGAAAATAGCTATAGGTACTAGAAATCCCATCAAGATTAAAGGAGTTGAACTTGCCTTTAAGAGAGCTAAAATAGCACCCATAGAGATAATATCAATTCCCGTAAAGACTAGCGTGGGTCCTCAGCCTATAGGTTTGAAAAGAACCATTCTGGGAGCACTAGAAAGAGCTTGTAAATCTTTATCGAGAGTAATAGATGCAGAGTATGGTATTGGATTAGAAGCAGGCCTAGTGGAGCTCCCCGGAACTATTACTGGATTTGTAGACCAACAGATAGCTGCTATAGTAGATGGAGATAGTAGAGTAAGTCTGGGCTTAAGTGCTGCTTTCGAGTTTCCCCCTATAGCCGTTGAAAGAGTATTGAAGAAAGAGGTTGAGGAGCTGGAGACTGTGATGGTAGAAATAAGTGGTATTAGGGATATAGGGGAAAGTATAGGTGCAATAGGCTATCTTACGGATAATTGCATAACTAGGCTTGACCTATGTTTTCAAGCTGTTCTAACAGCACTTATACCTAGGATTAAACCTCATCTCTATCCAAGACTTCCAAAAGTGGATGAAGTTAAAGTTAAGATATTAGAGTTCTCAATATAGCAAGTATTATTAGTGGATTTTTAACTAAACCTCTTACTAACCTATACTGTTCGTCTATATCTCCATACCTGACTAGTATATCCTCAAGACCATACTCTTTGAAATTGAACATGAGGTTTTCAAGTGCATTATCGTTTAATTTATTCAATATTTTTCTAATTATGAGCATGAATCTTAAATCTCTCCCAAATTCTCTTCTCCAAAGCTCGTCGTAAACGCAGATTGCAGTATCTCTGCTTAGGCTCCTCAATATAACTCTAGAGGCTATGCTTGCACCCTTAACACCGTAGATAATCCCTCCACCAGTAGTAGGTTTAACGTGTCCGGCGGCATCGCCTACGAGTACAAATCTCTTTCCACAGGTCTTCTTCAGTGGACCATGCGTAATTACAAATCCTACTGAGCGCCTAATAATTCTAGCTCTATTTAATCTGCCTTTTAATGCAGGATGTAGTCTAGTCATGAGGTTAAATCTGTAAACCACATTACGTGCAGATGCTAACCCTATACGAGCTAAATCTTCAGATATGGGTATAAGCCATCCAAAGAAACCATTTGACCACTTCCTTCCGAGATACACCTCTACGATCTTATCGTCTATATCATGCACTCCTTTAAACTCCATCTGCACTGCTGGTAAAATCCCTCTACTAGGAGTACTTACTCCTAATTTCTTAGCAATACTACGTCTCGCTCCTTCAGCATCTACTAGTATTCTAGCACTATGCTTCCTATCGCTGCATATAATTTCAACGTAATTGTGGTGTACTGAAACGTCGATAGCCTTATGACCTAGGAGAACTTCAGCCCCCTCACTTAGTGCTCTTTCATAGATCTTCTTATCGAAGTTCTCTCTATCTAATACACATGCTTGTGTATCACTTCTCACAATTTCCAAAACTGTCCTGCACGAGGGTGAGAAAATCTTGGCACCGCGTACTTTATTAAGAACCACATCCTCCCAGTAAAGATCAAACTCTTTCAGAGATCTATATCCTACTAATCCAGCACAGTGTACTGGTACGCCTATCTCCTTATGTTCTTCAAGTACAACTACCCTATAACCAGCCTCAGCTACCTTATGGGCAGTGTATAGACCTGTGGGTCCTGCACCTATCACTATGACGTCAATATGATCCATTCTACTCTTCTAGGGAGTTGATGCTAATTTAATTTTAGATAGAGTTTCAGGTAATTAGAGAGGTCTTTGAACGTTCAGTAGGTTTTCGTCTAGCGAGTCGCTGAAGTATGAATATGTAGCGAAGTAGTGAGGATAGAATTCTAGGCACGTGGATTATAATACTCCACTTCTCCTGATTTCCTATTGTACACTAATATAACTCTGTGCATGGGTACGTGTTTTAATCCATCTTTAGTGAGGAAGACTACAAAATCTTTAGTAACCTTTACTATAGAGTTTCCCTTCAGGCTCTCTTTATCTCCCTCGAATCCTCTAGATCTGAAGGTTATCACGTAGTCTTCTGGATTTATGTTTCTATCCCAAAGGAGTCTATTTAGCAGATTACGTAGCGGATTTGACATGTCCCCTCATCATTATACTATCTTTCAATAATTTAGGAGTAACTATTAGATCTAGAGGAGTCAGCTACCTAGTGTCTGTATCATCTAATCTTACAATACTTATATCCCTGAAGAAGCACTAAGATAGTGCTGCAAGTGAAGCTATATTCCACATATATGCCTTTGCTTCGACTCTTTCATCTATGTTTAGAATATTGAGGAATAGTCTCTTAAAGGTACCACGTCTGAGATTGTAGCCTGCGTGTATGTTGGGAGACAACTTTCTAAATGTCTCTTAGCTACATGAATGCTGTAAATCACTTAAATTTGTCCTCTTTCTTCATTAAATTCAATCCTTTTTCCTCTAAGTATCTTTGTAATATAGCTTGACTTTCAAGGATCCAATCCTTCGGTACTCATACTGACCACACTATAGTTAAGTTGATATTTCAGATAGATGTTCTATCTCACATGCAGAGGAGAACTCCTCTTAAATACTTCTACATGGCGTTACATCCACGCGTAGTCGTACTAGTTGTTGCTATAGATAAAGAGGGTAAACCTAATGTAATGCCAGCTAGTTGGACTAGTCCTGTATGTGAAGAACCACCTCATATAGTACTAGCTATGTGGAGGGAGAATTACACATGGGAATTAATAAAGGAGAGTAGAGAGTTTACACTAAATACTCCTACAGCCGATCTAGTAGATATAGTCTGGAAAGCTGGTACTACTAGTGGCAGAGAAGTGGATAAAAGTAAACTTCTGAATTTGACTTTTAGTAGATCCAAAAGTATCAAGACTCCCATAATAGAGGAGTGTATAGCGCACTTAGAGTGTAAAGTTGTGGAGGAAATAGACGTTGGAGAATCCACTCTATTTATAGCTGAAGTAGTTGAAGCTTATGGAAACGAAGAGTATATGGTGAGAGGAAGATGGGATCTTAGAAAAGTAGAGGTACTAGAACACTTAGGAGGAAGAGTTTTTACGGTATCAACTAGGGTGATATATCCGAGGAAGAAGTAGATGGAATACCTTGTAAGGGGTATATTAGAAGAGGTACGTAGACTAGTAGACTTTGGTGAAGTCCCTCCAGCTAGTGATGAGGAAAGGAAGATAGCTACCTATGTGAAATACAAGTTCGAAGAGACAGATCTAGATCAAGTAGAGATTTTTGAGTTTAAGTCACTACTATGGTACGATCTAGGCTCATATTTACTCGCTAATGGACTAAGAATTAGTGCTGTAGCACTACCATATACCCTACCATCAGAAGTAGAGGGGAGACTAGTACACATAGGTCTTGGAATAGATCCTAAGGATTGGAGAGAAAAAGATCTAGAGGGTAATATAGCTCTAATCCAGTTCTTTAAAGAGGATATCGATAGTGCTAAACACCAATATTTAGAAGCTGTAGAGAGAGGAGCTATAGGTGTAATATTCTACGATTTTGTCCCCGGAGGTACTCTAAGGAGGATAGTCATAACCGGAGTCCATGAATACCATTATGGACAATCTCCCCCTCCAGTAGTACCAGTCTTAGCTGTAAGTCTAGAGGATGGACTGAAGTTAAGAGAAATGTGTGGTAGGAGAGTTAGGTTGGTTTCAAATTCTGTAATAGTACCAGAATCCATATCGATGAGTGTAATAGGTATACTCAATGGTAAAAGTGAAGAGGAGATACTGATCACAGCACATCATGATCACTGGCTTACAGGAGTTGGTGATAATTTAATTGGCACAGCCATACTAGTAGTATTGTCGAGATATCTGTGTAAACTTGATAGAAAGCGGAGTATAAAGTTGATTAGCTTCGGCTCAGAGGAGGCCGGGGCTCTTAACTTCTCACCCTGGTATTGGGCTCATGGATCTAGGGAATACGTGAGAGTGTATAAGAAGGAACTTGAGAATGTTCATGCAGTACTAAATATAGATATCCTGACGAGGGGTAGTATAGTACTATACACAAGTGGACCAGAGTTTATATCCTTCATCAGAAACTTACCCGGGATTTTATATTACTCTAAGATCACTTATGATATCCCCTACTTCGATAGCTTCACTTTTACAATGGAGGGAATACCATCACTAACGTTAAGTACTATGGAAGAGTACATCAACTACTATCACACTAATAAGGATTCATTGAATAGGATAGATAGAACTACCTTAAGAAGAGGAGTTAGGATATTACTAACGCTGATAGAAGAACTTATTGTGAAAGGTTTCGAATTCGAATACAGTAGTATAGCCGACTATATCAGAGCTAAGTGTAATGGGTACGAATTGAGAGCACTCAATAGACTTAAAAATTTACTTAGTCAACCAGAAGCAAAGACCCTAGCTAGGACTCTCAAAAAGGTGTTAACTAGACCATACTTTAACGGAGACTATAGGTTGGATATAGGTCCCTTCAAAGCAGACTTAGTCCCTCAACTCTCCATATTGAAGGATATTAGAAAGATTGAAATAGCTCTTGAATCATTGAAAAGAGGTAAAATTAAAGAGGGGATTAAGGAGATAGAGAATATACCTAGAAGAAGAATAGCTCCAGGTACCGAGGAAGAATTACCCTCAATAAACGTAGTTCCTCTTGTAAAACTCTTAGAAAGTGGCTTTGTAGACTCAGTCATAAGAGTACTCAATGTACTCTCTAATACT
>QMRW01000074.1 GCA_003650785.1 Thermoprotei archaeon
AAATGAGAGCTGTATAGTTATAACGGCTAGAGTGAAGACTATAGCTCAAACTGGAGTAGAGATGGAAGCCCTCACTGCGACAGTACTGGCTCTACTCAACATATGGGATATGGTCAAGAAGTATGAGAAAGATGAGAGAGGAGAGTACCCCTCAACATTAATATATGATGTGAGAGTGACCTCGAAGAAGAAAATTACTTTAAAGCATGCTTAGAATCTCATCTACTCTAGTACCCTCCTTAAGCTCTAGAACCAGTAGGACGTAGTTAGGGGATTCTATAGTAAGCAGGGGCTTTATCGATTTCCTCAAATCCTCCAGCTGTCCCTCTAAGAGATTCTTTTTAACCCTTATCAACATAAAGTTCTCCACATTTTTCAGCCTGCCTAAGGTATACCTCAGAATAAATAAGTTATCGACTAATGGAGTATCTGTACTAGTGCGTATGTAGTCCATCCTCCAATGAGTTACTCCTCTTAACATATCGAGCATATGCTCGAGTTGTGGGAGTATTATTTTTTCCAGTGCTAATCTTATAGCATTAGGACTTCCTGGTAGTACGAATATTACTCTACCTCCCATACTTCCCGCAGTAGATCTGGAGAGTATTGCTCTGAGACCTACATTCTCAATAGATAGACTCCTGAAAAGTTCTCCAAACCCCTTAAGTTCCTTATCCATTAGAGGTTTTACAGCTTCGATACTGATATCTCTGTAGCTTAGTCCAGTACCTCCACATACTAGTATAACCTCAGTCTCCTCCGGAATATTATAGAGACACTTCCTCAGTTCATGTATACTATTTGGAGAGATCGTGACATGTAGGAGCTTATATCCCCTCTCCTTCAATATCTCTTTAACTAGAGGAGTTATTCTATCCAAACTAGGATCTAACCATACGCTATCACCAACTACTATGAGACTGAAGTTAATCATACACTCTACCTCAGGAACTTTAAAGTGCGTACAATATAAGCATAAGGTGACATCCTAGAATAGCCTCATGGAAGTTGGTGAAGCATTTTACGAAGTCTAGTAATGATAGAATTAAATCCTCAGATATAGTCCGTGATAGGAGTGAGTATCTGTTTAGTAACTAGTTGGCGTACTTAAAGAAAGCATGAAGAATGTCTATAGTATTAGCCCTGTCAATCATTGAGCTGAAGTTTATATACACTATCATCCATTATCTGATAATGGTGGAAGTTTGAAGAAGTTTCTTATGATCCTCATAATACTAGTAACTATTACTACAGTCACCACTATAGTATATATGTCCGTATTTGGTAAAGAAACCTTAAGAGTTCTTAAAGTCTCTACCACAACTAGTCTCTATGTTACAGGTCTACTTGAAAAGCTAGCTGAGGAGTTTAGGAAGGAATACCCTAATGTTGTGATACAATTTATTGCTGTTGGTACTGGTAGAGCTTTAGAAATTGCGAGTAAGGGGGATGTTGATATGGTTTTTGTTCATGCACCATCACTTGAACACAAGTATATCAATAGAGGTACACTCGTTGATGGACATATCATAGCATACAACTACTTTGTAATTGTAGGTCCAAAAGATGATCCTGCAGGTATTAAAGGCCTAAATAACCCTGTAAAGGCTTTAAGGAGAATTTACAATGCTGGTGTTAGTGGTATGACATTATTCATCAGTAGAGGTGATAACTCAGGAACTCACATTAGAGAATTAGCCCTATGGAGGAAAGCAGGATTAAATCCTATAGGTCAGAAGTGGTACATTGAGTCTGGTACCGGAATGTCAAAGACTTTAATGATAGCTAATGAGAGGAAGGCGTATACACTAAGTGACATCGGTACATACCTTAAACTTAAGGGTGAAGGTATATTGGGAAGATTGGAAGTTCTTGTCGATAAGGGCGAGGGTCTAATCAACATCTATAGTGCATACATAGTCAATCCGGAGAAATACAAAGTAAACTATGAATTAGCAAAACTATTCCTAGAATTCGTATTATCTAGAAAGGGGCAGAAAATTATAAACGAGTATGGTAGAAAACTCTTTGGAAGACCATTATTCTACTCAGCATACGGTAAAGAGAATGAGCTAAAAGAACTTTGGAATACACTATTAGAACATTAGAATGGTGGTGTGAGTATAATGTACACCGAGATATATGGTATAGCGTTAAGATCACTTCTTATATCATCAACTGCTACACTCCTAGCATTAGTTTGGAGTATACCCTTTACAGCTAAATTGATATCCATAAGACATAGATCTAAAGATATTATTATCGGAATATTTAATACTTTAATAGGACTACCGACTGTACTTGTTGGACTGGTACTCTATTTGTTATTTAGCTATAGCGGTCCCTTAGGATTTCTAGAACTATTATATACCCCGTATACTATCATCATTGGTGAATCAATACTGATAACACCATTGGTAATCTCGCTACTATATGAGGTTTTTAGTAGAGCTTATAATGAGTACTGGGAACTAGCTTTGACTCTTGGTGCCGATAAGCTTCAAGCCTACAAACTCATCATTAGAGAAGTTATTAGTGACATATTTGTAGTTTCACTTATCAGTTTTTCTAGAGCTATCGGAGAGCTGGGTGTAGCATTAATTGTTGGTGGTAACATCAAAGGTTATACCAGAGTCTTTACTACAGCAATAGCATTAGAAATTGAAAAAGGAGAGTTTGAGACTGCCATAATCCTCGGACTACTTCTATTCATAGTAGTACTATCAGTAATCTTAACTGCCAGAATTATTAAGAGGAGAGTTTGATGATAGTACTAAGGAATATATGGTTTAGCTATGTAGACGAGAACTATGTACTCAAGAATATCAATATCGAGTTCAGTAGAGGTATAACGGTAGTGCTTGGACCTAACGGTAGTGGTAAAACTACACTTTTGAAGATTGCCTCTTGTCTGTACAAGCCTATAAGAGGTGAAGTTCTTATAGACGATATCAACTATTGGAATTTAAATGAGGAGGAGAAGATTAGGTTTAGACGTAAAATAGTTTATGTTCATGAAAAACCCATACTGCTTAGAGGTAGTGTTTTAGATAACATAATCTATGGTTTAATAATTAGAGGTTATAGTAGGGATGAGGCTATTAAGAAAGCCCATAAAATATCTAAAGAACTAAATATTACAAGTATACTTAGTAGAAGAACTGAAACATTATCTATAGGTGAGAGGAGATTAGTAACCTTAGCTAGAGCCCTAGTTCTAGATACAGATTACCTACTACTAGATGATCCAATAGCACATCTACATCCATCTACACGTGAACTAGTAGTCGATATAGTGAGGAGTATGAAGGATGAAAAAGTTATAGCTATCGCTACTCACGATCCTCTTTCAACATTAAAAATAGCATCTAAGGTTATAATATTAGATTCAGGCAGGATAGTGAACATAAGCGAGCCCAGGAATATAATAGATAAGTACATACTAGAGTACTAAGTACGATATTAATCAATAATAAGGTTAAAGAGAAATTACGGTCCAACATTCAATGTCTGTATCAAGATTTAGATTCTTAGATACAGCTTTACCTACTAGAGAACTTCTAGACATGGTAGTTAATGATGTTAAAAATAGACTACCAGTGTCTGTACAGAGCAGAAGGTGATTGAAGACCTCAAAACCCATCAGCACTCAGAACGAATGTAAGATATTGTGATATTGACAATATTTATAGGAACTCTATTATGCTATGAGCTCGTATAGTAAATAGGTGGTAGAGTGACGAATTGTGAAAGAGTAGTCATAGGTGATGTTAGAATATCAATTGATAATGTGATCGACGATATAATGAGTAGTTCTAGAGGTTCTGAAATCGGAGCTATAGTAATATACGTAGGGACTGTCAAAGGAATATCAGATGGATTTAAAGTCCACGAACTAATATTCGAACCCTACGAACCGCAGACGATTAAGGAACTATGCAGAATAGTCGATGAGTGGAGTAAAAGGGATGATTTAATTGATGTAAAGGTAATTCTCAGAACTGGTAGGCTAAAAGTTGGTGAAAGAATACTACTGATAGTCGTAGCGTCAAAGCATAGGAATATAGCTTTCGAATGCGCTAAGGAGATAATCGATAAACTAAAGAATCAGATACCACTAAAGAAGATAGAAGTCAGAGAAGATGGAAGTTATCAAATACTAGGAGATGGAAAGAAGATCAGAATAAATTGAAACAGGTCTTTAGGTGTTTAAGAGACTGCTAAAGACTCTAACACTAATCTATTATTCTATCCTCCTGAAATCCACTTAGCTAATAACCTACACCCTCCCACCTATGGACTGTGCTATCTCTTTAGTATTAGTCTTCTCTATTCCATCCTCCAGTACTATGAGAGAAGGAAGATGCATTATAGGCATCGTACATAGAATTAGTGGGACTAATATTAGTCCCAAGTACTCTTTAGTAGGGAGTAGTTTATTAAGTATCATGTTGGGAACTAATAATATCAAGGTGGGGTAGTACTTATTGTAGAATCCATACTCTCCCTATACGCTTAAATCTCTTATGGACTAGTTTCTTCGCTTTTTCCAGAACTCCCTCTCTATCGTAGATTACTATTCCATCTGCTACAGCATCTAGCAGAACTCCCCATCCTCCTTCAATACCCTTGAGAAGCTCCTCTGGCGTCAGCCAAATATCCTCTATGGCCTCTGCCCCCTCTTTGTACTTCAGGTTCTCTATTCTTCTCCTGCAAATATTCTCAGGAAGATTTAGAGCTATGACCAGAATGTCTATATCGCTTTCTGGAAATGGTTGTTCCAGACCTTTAGCAACTGAACCGAAGAGGAGAATACCAACTACATCCGCTCTCCTCAACACTCTTTCTACGAACCTACTCAAGTGTTCCTGATACTCACGTCTTCTAAGCTTAGGAAGAGTTAACAATCTACCTCACCAAGGAGGCTCTTAACGATTTCATAAACTCTCTCAGCATTCCTTAGTAAAGCTCTAGCTATATCCTCTGAGTAGATCTCCGAGGGTTTGATGATTCTATCAACAGTTTCCCAACCATATCTGGGTGTTGTTCCTTGATCCTCTAGGACTATGGCATATGTTATTGCTTCATTCACTTTTCTCATTAGATCCTCCCTTAGATCTATAAGACCTCCAGCGATGAGCCCTTTTAATACTAATGTTGGTTTGTGAGTCTTTCCAGGTTCAAAACCAAGAGCAACTATTAGAGCTTTAATAGCCTTCTGAGCCGAGAGTTCAGCTCGAAAAACTGTACTGGCATATCTTTTATTATCGAGACTCTCAAAAGCCTCTTCTAGATCTTCTTGAGCCATGGAGAGCCAATCGAATGCTTTTGTATGCTTAGGCACTAAATCACCTTCATTACTAATATCTATCCCTTATACTTTTAGTTATCGTCTCTCAATGAACTCATTACCTCCATCTCCCCTCTTTGATGGTGCGGGGAAATTCATTACTATTTTCTGTGATTGCAGTGATGGAGTATTGGTATAGTATTAGGATAATCGATGATTTATAAGATGCTATAACAATTCTCTAATATCATAAGTAATCCGAGAAATATAGAAATGGAGGAAAATGTTATAGTTCTGTTGGACTTAACCACCCCCGGCTGGTGGGAATATTAGAATCTCATAGCCATCCTTCAATTTTGTTTCAAGACCCTCAAGGAAGTCTATGTCTCTACCATTGAGTAAAATCCTAATACCCTTTGATAGCCCTCTCTGTCCAAGTACTCTCTCTCTGAAGGTTGGACCTAACATTTCAGAGACTGCCTCCAGAGCATCTTTAACCGTAGAGGTGTCTGGTAATTCGAGTTCCACTCCTTCGTATCCCAGGAAGTATGAGAGAGATGCAAAGGCCCTAACTCGGATCTTCATTCTTGAAGTCCCATTTTCTAGATAAAAAAAGGACTTAAAAAAAGATTATCTACTAGTTCTGCCTAGAAGTTTCTCCGAAAGCTCAGCAGCCTTCTCAAGTCCAAGCTCTCTCAGCTTATCAGGCTTGGGTATGCCTGTTTTTAGATCCCAACCTCTGAGCTCATAGTACTCGTCAAGCATTACCTCAAGCGGGACTACCTTACCCTTAGCTGGTCCGACTGGAGCTGGTTCCTTGAGGCATCTCTCTGGTAGGGTATCATCCTTTCGACCGACATTCTCACGGCACTGAATCATACGCTCGAGGTTCCATATCCGTTCTCCCGTCTTCAGTATATCATCAGCTGTCCAGTTCCAACCTGTACAGGATGTCATAGCCTTTGCAAAGTCTTCAGGAGTTAGTGCAAAAGTTACGAACTTACAGACAAGAGAACTATCTACG
>QMRW01000075.1 GCA_003650785.1 Thermoprotei archaeon
ATAACTCTAGGCTTTAAGCTCATGAACCATGCTTACGAGATATCATTATGTCTAGAAAGACTATTGGAGTCTCATAGAAGACTCTTTGTTCTGAAGATGTCTGGTGCTGTAGGAACTATGGCAGCATGGAGGGATAAGGGGCTGATTATTGAAGAGTATGTAGCTAAGGAGCTAGACCTAAGACCCGTCGAAATTTCCACTCAGATCTACTCGCGTGATAGATTTGCTGAGCTCGTATGTGAGCTGGCAATCTTGGGATCCGTACTCGATAGACTAGCTACTGAAATTCGAAACCTTCAAAGGACTGAGATCTCAGAGCTAGCAGAGCCTTACCATAAAGATCAGATTGGTAGTAGTACTATGCCACATAAAATAAACCCAGTAAACTGTGAAAGAGTATCTGGTTTAGCTAGGTTTCTACGCGGACTATGTCAATCCTCGCTTGAGAATATAGTGCTATGGCATGAGCGGGATTTATCGAATTCATCATATGAGAGAATAATCCTACCTCATGCTTTCTTCACCATAGACGAAATGTTGAATACTATGATAAAAGTGGTAAGAGGTCTCAAGGTATTTCCCAACAGGATGCTGGAGAATTTAGAGAGGTCCAGAGGTAGGATCATGGCTGAAGCACTCGTAGTAAAGCTGATAATGAAGGGAATAGCTAGAGAGAGAGCCTACTCACATGTCAGGAATCTAGTAATGAAAAGTATTAAAGAGAACAAGGCCTTCAAGGATATAGTGCTTGAGGATGAATTTATACTCAGTATTTTGAGTACAAATGAAATACTTGAGTGCTTAGACTATAAAAACTACCTTGGAGAGTATCGTAGAATATACAAAAGAGCGAGAGAATATGTGCTCTCAACCATATCACGAATAGAGACAGAGAGACTTTAATACGCTTAGTGATAGAAACAATAGTTTTTCGGATATAGTAATAGACTTTGCGTGAGGAAAGTTTTACGAATAGAATTATGCAATGTACTATAAAATAGCACGCATACACTCCAGTATATTCTCCCCCCTATATAGTACAGTTCTTCCATCTACTCTAATAACTCTAGATCTTAGTGCTATTCTCTCAGCATGAATCGGTAGCATGTACTCTACCTTTAACTCTACGGGAGGCTCTAGTTTCAATGGTTTAAACTCTCCTCTACGAAGCCTGATTAGAGATCTTTCTGCAGCTGATGCTATGAGCTTTCTCGCTACTGAGGGATGAACACACTCAGCAGCGTACATGCTTGTAGCACGTTTGACAGCAACCACTTCTATATCACCTAGTAATTTCTTGGCCTCTTCAGTAGCAGCGTAATCACCTACAACCATGATTATAGGTACATTGTAGTATCCTGCTATAGCAGCCCAGAGCCCTATCTCACCTACTAGTTCACCATTCAACCATATGTTGACTATGGTCTCATGTGAGAGTGTGTGACAGAGTAGTGCTGAGGGAGTTCCAGCCATAGCATGTGCACCAATAACCACTACAGCATCAAAAGAGGAATCTAGTCCCTCAAGCTCTGAAAGTCTTTTTCCTCTGATGAGTTTCACCCTCGGATCTAGGTCTTCTAGTAGGATACTGAAAGCGGCACCGTGACCATCCAAGACTACTATCTCGGTTGCACCTCCACGAAAGAGGCCCTCTACAGCAGCGTTTACATCACTAGTGAGCATTCTCTTCGCTTCTTCATGAATTCTTCCACCTGGGTTGAAGTCTTCCCAGGAACCGGAAACTCCTGTAGCTCCCTCTAAATCCGTTATTATAAATACCTTCATCTTCTCACATTGAAGTACTGTATGGCCTTACCTTATAACCCTATCCTGCCTCTAAACGAGCGTATATTTCCTCTTCTAATGAGTCGATGGATTAATAGTATTTGAGTACGTTGCACAAAGTATAGCCTAGCGAAACTGCTTCATTTTTCATAGGCATTAGTAGGCGTTTATAGATTTTAATGTTTCCAGAAATGCTTCTATACTAATCTTTAAATGGGCAATCTGGTGAACAATAATAGAGCACTAGCAACTCTTTCGAGTGCTTTTTCACTTAGGGCTTTACTTATCGTAAAGAATCTGTAAGAGCAGAGCCTAGACTAATTTCTCTACGTCTTTAATGAATTTTCTGGCCTTTTCTAACTCCACTCGTATATCCTCAATATCGATTATACCTTCGTAGAATACAAGCTCATGAAGGTTTCTCTCCCTTGCAGAGTACCTATCCCTAAATCCCATCTTCTCAATTTCTGGATGCACCTTTTCGAGCTCTCTTAGTAGTCTTCTCCTCTCCCAGTGGCTTGAGGGTACTCTATCCGTGTACTTCAATATGAGTGCATTAGATGCCTGAATAACAGCATTCCATGCCTTTTCTGCAGAATCCCTGATCCTAGCGGTATTATTTTCATGCACCCCTTTTTCAAACTCCTCAAATGCCTCTTCGATAAATTCTCTAGCATCTTCGAGGTAGATCCTTATTCTCTCCTTGACAAATCTCGACATGCTCTAGCTCTCCTTCTCTATACTCCCTATGTTCTGATGATCTTTTCCATAAGCTCTACTTATATACGTTGCGTTACACGCTTCAGTCCAATTGCAGAAAGATAATGAACTCAGATGTAGTTTGAATCTTAAATATTGTAAGGAATAGCAGAGCTATCCTTAGTAGGAATATTCTACTATCCCATTGTAGAAAGATCCTAAACTCAGACGTAATAGGAGTATTGAATATAGTTAAGAATATGGACTCTATAATCCCGAGTCCCTTATGAAGGAATAAAGATAACGAGTTAGTAGCACAGTTCCTACTTCTAAGGTGGAATGAATGCAAGTGGGAGCCTAAAGGGACTATGAACACTCAAAAGATGAACACCCTAGAAATAGATATCTTCTACTAAAACAGGAGGAATGACAAATGTAAAGTCCTTTTTGGCATAGTGTTCAGATAATTCACGGTCTCTAGAAGTGTAATTTTGAGTTAGAGATATCGAGGATGCTTATAAGTAAGTCTTCTTCCTCATAGTATAGTTTCAATATACTTAAAAATATAACACATTAAATATATTAGAGAGAAGAGAGATGAAACGAATACTGAAGATGTTAATATTTGGTGCTATAGGCGGGTTGATTGCATCCATACCTATTATAAATGCAATAGTATTGGCGATCATACTATGGAAACTGAATGGGAAGGATTATAGGAAGGCATTTCCGTAACCATGAAGACTTCTCAATGATAGCTCGCTCAGTAGAATGCTCTCAGCTATATCCTCAAATCCAAAGAAATTAGTATACAGGACTTAGCCTTCATGCTTAAAACTTAGTACCTCACTATGGAATTGTATGTCTAAGTGTGTGGTAGTGGATACAACGAAAAGTCCATGGGCACGATTAAGGCCAGTTCCCGTGAATGCAGTTAAGCTAAGGGATAGCTTCTGGGGGAATCGTATAGAGGTACTGAGAAAAGTCACTATACCTACACAGTATGAAGAACTCGAGGGGACAGGGAGGATAGAAAATTTCCGAAAGGTGGCTAGAGGAGATAAAGATATCATATGGAGGATTGCCGATGACTCGGATGTGTACAAGTGGGTTGAGGCTGCAGCTTTCACTCTCGCCTACGAATACGACTCGAATATAGAGAGGATGTTAGAAGAGGTAGTAGATGCTATCTCCTCTGCACAGGATGAAGATGGCTATCTTTTTACATACTATGCCTATGATAAAAGATCGAGATGGAAGGATCTGATAAGAATGCATGAACTCTACTGTGCGGGACATTTATTCCAGGCAGCTATAGCATACTATAGGGCTACTGGTAGGGATAAGTTACTAAATACTGCTATAAGACTAGCTGACCATATAGCGGATGTATTTGGTCCAGATGGGCAAAGTGGGGCGCCTGGACATCCCGAGATAGAGATGGCATTAGTGGAGATGTACCGACAGACTGGAAGGGAGAAATACTTAGAACTAGCTAGGTTTTTCCTAGATCAGCGAGGGAAAGGACTTCTAGGTGGAGATATTGTGCTCATAGACCATAAGCCCTTTAGAGAGCTTGATAGTATGGTAGGTCACGCAGTAAGAGCTATCTATCTATGTTGCGGAGCTACTGACATATATCTAGAGACAGGTGATGAATCTCTATACAATACGCTTGAAAGACTATGGAGAAGTATGATGAAGAGAATGTACATTACAGGGGGAGTAGGATCTAGATACCATGGAGAGGCCTTTGGTGAGGACTACGAGTTACCTAATGTACGGGCATATGCAGAGACCTGTGCAGCAGTAGCTAATGTCATGTGGAACTGGAGAATGCTTATGGTAACTGCTGAAGCAAGATTTACCGATGTTATAGAGACAGTGATCTACAATGGAGCTCTCTCTGGAATCTCCCTAGATGGTAGGCACTACTTCTACGTAAATCCTCTAGCCGATAGAGGTAGGCATAGTAGACAGGAATGGTTCCGTTGTGCATGCTGTCCACCCAATATAGCACGACTACTAGCATCACTTCCCGGATACTTCTATAGCACTAGCTCCAAGGGTATATGGATTCACCTCTATGCTTCGAGTACATCTACTATAGAGCTTAACGGGAGAATAGTAGAACTGACTCAGGAGACAAAATATCCATGGGAAGGAAGGGTAAAACTAAAAGTCAACCCAGAGAAAACAGATACATTTTCATTATTTATAAGAATACCGGAGTGGTGTGAAGAGGTAAAAATCATAGTAGAGAAGAAGGAGTTTAAGAGAAAAGTCTTACCCGGTAGCTATCTCAAGATAGAGAGGGATTGGCACTATGGGGATACTATAGAAGTTCTCATGTCTATGAAGCCAACACTAATAGTCTCACATCCACACGTTCTAGGTAATACGGATAGAGTAGCTATAAAGCGCGGACCCATAGTATACTGCCTAGAACATATAGATAATCCAGATTTTGATGTATGGGATATAGTTATACCACCGGATATACAACTGAAAGAAGAATTCAGATCAGAACTACTTAATGGAATTGTTGTGGTGAGAGGAAGAGCTTTTGTTATAGATTCTAAAAGATGGGAGAATAGACTGTATCTTCCGCTTAAAAACATGCCTCTAGAACTTCGTAAGGTAGAGTTTAGAGCTATTCCCTACTATGCCTGGGCCAATAGGGAGCCTGGACCTATGATAGTATGGCTCAGAAGTATAGTGCCAAAGAATAATCCCTAAATATCTATTCATGGAATTAAAATATCAATAGTTTTATATTTATTTTAGAATTTTATTACAGGAAGATAAAATTGTAGACAAAGTACTTTCCATAGTACCTGGAGATGGTATGCAGAATCTAAAGAGTAGATGAACTTCGGATCAAATGTCACATTTTTTGTGACCTTTCACGGAAAAATAAATATCCAAGTATATTAAATAATATAGCGTGAAGCAATATGGAGGGATAATATCGAGTCTATTAGTGGTGACAGAAATGCAATGTCAAGAAATCCTCTATGGAAGTATGAAGAGGAGTCTAAATATATCGTTCCGAATCGAGGAGGAGTGATATGCAGACACTGGGTCCTGTGGTGCTTTTAGCTCCTGCTATCTCTATAGTAGTACTTCTAGTTCTCGGTGCTAAGGAATGGTTAATGGGTAGGAGATCGGAAGCATGGCAATACTTTGATAGATGTGCTACAGTATTGATAATGTTGGCGTCTATATGGTTCTTAGCATGGATTGCAGGAATAATCTCTGCGGAAATATACGGGAGAAGAATAGATATATTCAAACTCGCTGATGTGACGAACACTCTATCGGAGGCTGAGAAGAAGTTCGAGGAAATGTGGAGTACTGCATATGGTTGGATAATGAGAATAGGTATCCTAAGAGCAACCTTCACGGCTATACCCTTTCTTCAACCAATATCCGAAGTACTAGGTTCCGTACTACTATGGCAGAACTGGGCGCTATCCATAGCAGCAACCTCTCTACTGGTAATGGTATTGATCACTAGGATCTTCACACTAATAGCCAATTGGTTACTGTGCATAGGTGCTACACTTACAGCAACTGATACACTCAGAAAAGTAGGAGCAGGACTACTAGCGGTCTATGTATCTACAGCGATAGGAATACCCATAGTAGCAAATGAGGCTTACAGGATATATCAGGGAGTGCCACAGCCACCAAGCGAAATGAATACGTCCTATAGCAGTACTGTCGGCACACCTAAATTAAACATCACATGTCCAGACATTAT
>QMRW01000076.1 GCA_003650785.1 Thermoprotei archaeon
CTATGTCATTCACGAATCTCCTCATATGGCCTTTCATATTCTCTCTAGGGCTCTAATGTATGTCTATTATAGCGCTTATTTTAGTGATCTTCATTTCGACCTCAGCTTGAATGCGACTTTTTGTGTAATTGCATAGTGAATATAAGCTTGTCAAGAGGCTATCTTCTAGCGAAGACCTTTACGCGATAGTTCTTCTAAGGTCATCTTAGTTATGCCATAGAGCGGACTCAGATCTATTTGAGGGGATTGGACTATCTTCTTCAAGCTATGAACTTCCCTCAGCTCTCTTATTAACGGATCTCTAAATAGGTCGAACGCTTTTGAGATCTGTCCACCGAACACTATGCAGTCAGGTTTAAATTCCATAGCTATTGGCTTTAGACACTTACCTAGAATGAGCCCCACTTCCTCGAAGACTTTGAGGCTATTTCTGTCCCCGCGGAAGCCTCTGAGCGCTATCTCTTTCACGTCCAGCTCCTCACCCGTTAGCTCCCTATATTTCTTTATGATCCCTCTTCTCGAAACTTTATCTTCAAGTATACCTCCCTCGTAAGGCAGGTTCCACAACCACCCTTCTGGAGGCACTCCTGGACCTTCGGTTACTACATGGTCATCTACCATAAAAGCCGAACCTAGACCCATACCCAGCGTTATACCGATGATTCTCTTATACCCTCTAGCAGCTCCTCGCCAGGCTTCCCCGACGATAAAAGCCCATGAGTCGAGTTTAAAGACTATGGGGAATTCCTCTTTTAAGCTCAAACGCCGAGCTATTATTTTCCTTAAGTTCAGACCATAAAGGGAGGAGAACTTGTGTTCCATGAAGCTAATGCCTCTTTCAAGATCAAAGGGGCCGGGTACGGCTAGGCCTATGGCTTTTACCTCTAGCCCCCTTTCACTCGCACTCCTTATTCCCTCCTCTAGTAGGCCTATGAATGGTCTAAGTATCTCTTCCCTTTCCCCCATTGAGTTCACAGAAGTTGTTCTGAAAGTTCCTTCGATATAATGACCCTCGGGAGTTATCAGCGCTAGCTTTATCGAAGTTCCTCCTACATCAACAGCTAAGATACACGTCTTCCTCAAAATTCTCTACCTCATAAACGCCTTAACTACTTTGCAAGGGCTTATTCCCATGTTTATGAGGAGGTACTCTCCGAAGCAGGCTGGGACTAAAGCGGTTTCGGAGAAGTGTATTTCCAACTTCCTATTAGGATTTGATTTGGAGGATATGAGAACACTCTCTCCGTCCACCAAGGTCAATATATGGAATTTACCGTTAGTATTATCACTAATGTTCTTCAAGAACTCTAACCTATGGATCACTATGCGTAGCTCACCTAGCTCTCCGAGAAAGTATTCAGCCCATGTGGGCCCAGACCTTATAGGCTTAGGTGTGACCTTGAGGTGTTTGGAGACCCAGCTTGCCCGTTTCGTTGTATCGAGGACCCTAAATGCATGGTATGAATGTATTGGGCGTAGTTTTCCGTTTAAGTCTGGCCTTAAGTAGTCATAGAAGTGAAACGTGTATAGATCAGTGGTATCACTTATTTCGAGCACTACTTGATTATATCCAGATGCGTGGACTGTTCCAGCTGGTATTAGGAAGAGATCTCCTTCCCTACTCTGAATGCTGTTCACGTATCGATTGTGGTCAAAGGGTATGCCCTTAGTCTCAGCCTCTATAACGGCTTTACGGAACTCCTCTACATCGGCTTCGTCTCTTAGCCCCAAGTACACCTTGGATCCAGGGCCTGTAGCTACGATGTAGTAGCTCTCATTCTGTCCTATAGGCTCATTAAAGTTCTCCTTGAGATAGGAGAGGTCTCCGTGAACCTGTATTGCCATATCTCCACCTCCCATAGAGTCGTCATAGTTTACTCTAATGGGAAAGTTTCCGCCAACCTTTTCATATGCTTCAAACTTCCCCATGATTCTATCTGGATACTCCCACAGAAGATTGAGGAACGGCAAGTTCAAGACTATATTTCTTAGCTTAACGAATAAACTCTGGTATGGCGCCATTACCTCATACGACCAGGCACAGTTCTTCATGGATTTAGGCAGTTTCCTGATCTCCTTAAGCCACTGTCCTCCCCAAACTCCCTCTAAGTATATGGGCTTAAGCCTTAAGGGATGTTCAGAGAGTATTAGCAAGAGTTTCTTATAGACGTCCCTAGGCAACATAATTAAGTTTTCAGTGTTGTTGCCATCTAAATAGAAGTCTATTCGCCTTAGTACTCTCCTCTTATGCCTATCTAGCACTGGAAAGTCAATGTAATAGAGCCGCTTCCCTGAGTACTCTCTACTTATAGACTTACCTCCATCCCCTAAGTTATTAATTAAACCATTTAAAACTCTCCTCCCCGCAACTTCCTTAGTTACATCCACGTAGAACACTACATCGTATAGGTCTGCAGTAAACCTATTAACTACTCCACAACCGAAACACACAAGTACTTTAGAATTTCTCCTAGCGTGCTCAATTCTCTTCCTCAATTCCTTTCTCCTGAAGAACATCTCTATTTCTCCTTCAAATACTCGGCCAAAGTGCGGATCACACGTAAGAAATGGTTTAATGATATTCTCAATGTAGTCCAGAGGCTTATAGAAGTTCGTTACATCCAATAACTCAAAATCTAACTGCAATTCTCTGAAAAATTCTTCAAGCTTAGATATCAAAACTTTCCAATAAACACCGATATATCCATCAATACCTATAGTAACTCCTATTTTCCTTGAGACAGTCTCTTTAACAAGAATTCCAACACGCTTACATACTTCATTTAATCCCACTACAATACGCTCTATGAGCTCACTTGGAATCCTGGGAGTATTTATGGCTTCCTTGTCGTCGTAAGAGCTGATCAATACATATGACACACCTATTAATAACCAGGTGTTAAAATATATTTTCAGTATACCTTACTTTATGCTTCAAGCAGCAGTGCAAAGCTTATAAGAATTCTGTGCAAATAGTAACATTAAAATGAGAAGTGTGCGCATTGAGGTAGTAAAGCAGACGTGTTTCTTTGTATATGAGAAGGTTTTAAAGAACATTGTTGAGCTGACTATATCTAATGAGGGAGAGGTTTTTAAAGCAACTCTAACAGTCTCGACTCCCTCAGCTACGCACAAGATCCCTCTAGGCTACATAGACGCTGGTAGGCGAATATACCGTGTTCACATACCAGATATAAGGGAAGAAGTTAGCGTAAAGTTCTCTATACACGATGAGTCTGGAAATACTGTGGCTGAGAAGACTGTGAAATGGAGACCTAGGAGACACTGGATCATCTACTTAGTTCAGTATTCTCACCATGACCTAGGGTATACTGATATTCCCCAGAACGTCTTAAGGGAGTATATCGACTTCTATAACTCAATTATGCGGTTCTGTGAGGAGACCGAGGATTGGCCTGAGGAGACTAAGTTTAGATATCAAGTTGAGCAGTTCTGGTCTATTAACTATTACTTGAAAACTCAGCCTAAACACAAGGTTGATAGGCTCCTTAAACTCCTAAAAGAAGGCAGAATTGAGATCTCAGCACTTTTTGGCAATGAAGTCTCCGGTCTCTGCGGACATGAGGAGATCATAAGGTTAGTATATCCGTCACTCAGGTTAAGGAGCACTCACGGAGTATCGGTGAGTGTTGCAGAGCTTAACGATGTACCTGGACTTTCCTGGGGACTAGCTACAGTGCTCGCTGGGTGTGGCGTAAAAGTAATAGCTCCGCTTCTTCCAAGGTGGTACTATCGACCAGACCAGATACCTTTCTGGGATGAGAGCGTAGTTACACCAAGTGGTACACCTACGGCGTTTTGGTGGGAGAGCTTAGATGGTAGCAGAGTTCTCTTCTGGTACCAGAATATAGGTTTTGGAGAAAACTTAGGCTTTGCTGAGAGCTACGAGAAGCTTCTTAAAGAACTACCCAAGTTTTTAGATAAGCTCGAGGAGAAGGGATACCCTTTCAATGTAATTCTAGTACGAGTAAGAGGAGCTGCTCGAGACAACTCTCCGCCATCAGTTAAGCCGTGTCTGATAGCAAAAGAGTGGAACGAGAAGTGGGCATATCCTAAAATCATAGTATCTACGCTATCAAGCTTCTTCAAGTACTTAGAGGAAAATTATAGTAAGTCCTTAGAGAAGCTCCCTGTGTTCAGGGGAGAGATCCCTGATAGCGACTATCCAGTAGGAGCAACTTCAACTATGCAGGCAACGATTTTAAACAGAAATGCTCACGACTTAATACCATCGGCTGAGAAGTTTGCAACTATTGCTGACTATCTCCTAGGCCTGCCCTACCCGTATAAAGAGTACTTGAAGGAGGCTTATGAACACAATCTCTTATATGATGAACACACTTGGGGACTCTGCTGCCCATTTGGGCCAGCTCAGGAAGCTTCCCGTATCGAGAAGATCCTTCACGCATATAAGGCGTATACCTTAGCGCACGATGTCTTCGTTAAGAGCCTTAATAGGATAGTGGACGCTATAGATCTTCCAGAAAAAGGCTATTACTTAGTCGTATTTAATCCACTTTCGTGGAAAAGGACTGACGTAGTAAGAGCATGGTTGAGAGACCCTGATCCCTGCGGTCATCCCATCTATGAAGTATTACAGGATGGAAAACCAACAGGTATTCTTACACATGGAAGTGTTGTGGAACGGGATGCATTTTACCCGCCTCTAGAACTTTTCGAGAAGCCTTTCAGCATAGTGGATTTAGAGACAGGGGAGGAGGTGGAGTACCAGATAGTATTTGTTAAGGACTCTGAATCGACTCTAGACTTCGCTGCTGATAGAGTGGGACTAGCTCCAGTAGAAGGTAGATATGTTAGACAAATAGTGTTTATGGCGGAAAATGTTCCCCCACTAGGATACAAAGTCTATAAAATAGTCCCGGAAACCAGAATCCCCCTTAGTAACTCTGTCAAAAAACATGATATTAATGGTCATATAATCGAAAACGAGTACTATAGAATTGTCATCGACCCCAATACGGGAGCTGTTATAAGTCTATTTGATAAGGAGCTGGGAAGGGAGCTAGTGGACTCTAAGGCGCCTCACGGTTTCAGCCAGCTTATAGTCCGAGACTCCGCTACTGGCAAAGAATATTATGTAGAGGGAGTAAGAGTTGAAGGAGGCTTAAATGGCTCAGTTGTAAAGAGTATAGTAGTGAAAGGTAAGGCCTACGGATGCCCAATTGTGCTTAAAGAAATATTTCTTTACAGTAAGGTTAAGAAAGTAGACTTCTACTATAGAATCTTAAAGGACTCTACACCTATGTTAGAGGTTTACATAGCTTTTCCCTTTAAGATACGTAATCCGAGCTTCAAATATGAGGGCCCAAACATAGTCGTGACGCCTATTAAAGACCAGTTTCCGGGCTCTCACACATGCTATTATCCCGTACAGCACTGGGTTAACATATGTGATGATAAAGGGTTTGGAGTTACGTGGTCCTCTCCAGATGCCCACTTAGTTGAACTAGGTGGTCTATGGCCTTTAGGAGTCTCCTGGGCTCACCATGGCGTAACACCGCCAAGATACCCTCATAAAAACCTAAGGGTCTCGAGGTTTGAGAAAGCTTACATATATTCCTTTATCTTATGTAATAACTTTAAGACTAATTTTTACGTAACTCAAGTAGGAGATCTAGTGCTTAGATATTCCATAACATCGCATATGGGAGACTGGAGAACAAATATTTCCAGAGATCACGGATGGAGTACAGCAAATCCACTAGTCCCAGTCTTTACGGAAGGTGGAAGACGAGGTAAACTCCCTACTAAATCATATAGCTTCTGTGAAGTAGATAAGCCTAATGTAATGATCACTACAATAAAGCCCTCTGAGGACGGTAAGGGCCTAGTCTTACGGCTAGTAGAGACCTCGGGAAGAGACACAACAGTGACTATTAAGCTTCCCTTCCTCAGTATAAAAAGGGCCTATATAACAGATCTAGTAGAGAAGGAGTTGAAGCCAGTAGAGGTTCGGGGGAATCAGGTCACTGCAACTATTAAGATGTTTGGGATAGCCACCTTGAAGCTCATAGTAAAGACTTTACTACCCCCTGGGTAGTAGAGTCTTGAAAGGAAGAATTAGTAGCTATTATGGATTAAATTAGAAACCCTGTTCATTAAATCTATTTTCACTGACATTAAGTATTATGACGGGACACGGTAAGTCTTTAGCCACTATTGAGA
>QMRW01000077.1 GCA_003650785.1 Thermoprotei archaeon
GTATCTAGAGTTTAGTAAGCCATACAATGAGATGGCCTTTAAACCTTTTAATGGAGGTTATATACACTTCTGTGGGCGTGGCCACCATATTCTGAAGCACACTATTGATACAGAGGGAGTTAGAGGAATCAATCTAGGGGATCCAGATATGTACAACTTGAAGGAATTAATGGAAGAGCTAAGTAAGCGTAGGATATGTCTTATATATTGGCCTCTTAAAATAGACATCAATAAGGGCTTTAGGAGATGTACTAGTGAATTTTTGAGGAGATTAAATATGAGAACAGGAATCATAGTTAAGACTAATGCACCTAGTATAGACATGGCTAAGAAAATATTGAGAAAATGGAGAGAGTTATTTAAGTAACAACACTGGTATGGACTGCCTAAAGAAATCTTCACTCAATTTTCACATCTCCTATATATTCAATTTCTATATCATCTCTTCGGAGATAACAATGAGAAAAATCTCTATCATGAACAAACCTGTATCCTCTTTTAAAAAGGATAAACTAATTTTCCTCTTATTAAGAATCCTCTCACTCCCTTACAACTCCTCTAATAAAACTCCGAGTATCTCTACGAGAGCCCTTCCTTAATACTATGCACATATCTTCACATAGGATATTGCTATCCCTTTAAGCTATATGCTCAAGAGAATCCATAGGGTCTCTTAAAAGTACATTTCTCAACTGTATGCTAGTTACTTTCATGGACATACTAATATAGGTGGGCAATCCTATAGTAGTGGTAAGCCATGCTACCTAGAAAACCAGCCCTATCTGTAGTATGGGGACTTGATGAAATGAGACTTCTAACCTATGTAGTAATAGACCATAGTGGAAGAATAGTAGAGGATGGTCATCTACCAATAGATGTCAAACTTGGTGATCTTATACAGGAACTTAACTCTATTTTTGAAAAATATGAAATCTGCCATGTAGTTCTAGAGAATCCTAATAAATTAAATCAACTCAAAAAGGAAGTAGATGGAGTAAGGAGTATCAAAACCCATGGATGGAAGAAAAAGATAAAATTAGTTAATGAAGCATTTCCACTAGTGAAAGCACTTTTATCTAGAAAAGCTCCACTGGAACTCATAGAATCTAGTGTAGATGACTATACAAAATGTCCGATATGTGGGAGTGAGTTAGAGGAAGGAATTTCGGAAGAAATAGGATTGAATGTAGAGCTAGGAGAGTTCAAGAGAATAAGGAAGAGAGGAAATGTATACAGAGCATATTTCAAGAAGGGGTATATAGATGTCCCCAGGGAGCTGGTAGCCTTAGCAGCTGAACTCTATGATTTCCTTATAGAGAATTCTATAGTAGTAGGTCCTATGAGAACAGAAGATCTGAACGAAAGTCCGATAATCCCCATAATAGAGGGAGATGATATTAAGCTTAGACTAGAGTTATTCGAAGAAGATGAACCTATAGAGATATCATAGGTAGACACCCATATATGGCTCAAGAATTAAAGAAATTACTGAATAGTTCACTTATGGTCGTATTTAGGCTACAGATAAGGGGAGAAAGATTAAGCTTTAGCTATTTTTGGGGAAGAAGTGAAAGGAGTGCATATGACCACTACGAGAATATGATAATTAGAAAGTTCATAAGGTGGATAAATAATACAGGTGACATAAGTTTTCTCTTTGAAGTAATATCGAGTATTGTCGAAGAGAGTGAAGAGTAAAACTACTTAAGCTAAGGTAAGGAAAAATCCTCAGTAACTACAAAGAATTTAGAACGAGATTGTAACATGTCCGAGATAGCATTAGGTAAAGTGTGGAGGAGTGCCGTTTAAACTGTCACGAGTTTAGGAGATAATTTTCCTAATATCCTCCCATAATTTATCTACGTACTCTTCGAGAATTCTTATCTCTTCCTCTGATATGTGAGAGAACCTACCCTGGATTTTAATATATTCAACTATAGGAGATCTCTTACTCTTATCTAATAACGATCTACTAACTCCAGTTAATCTAAACTTCCCTCTTTCAACTTCGTAGAGTGGCCACATTCCAGTGAGTACTGCTAGTCTACCTATCTCTATTGTCTTACTTGGTGGGAATCTCCAGCCAACCGGGCAGGGAGCTAGGAGATGTATATACTTGAATCCCTTGTACCTTGCGGCTTTCCTTATTTTCTCTATAAAATCTAATGGATAACCTATTGAAGCTGTAGCGACATAGGGTACATCATGAACTACCATCATCATAGGTAAGTTCTTCTTGTGTCTTCTCTTACCTAATACTGTAGTCGTAGTCCAAGCTCCATAAGGAGTAGAACCACTACGTTGAATTCCAGTATTCATATAAGCCTCATTATCGTAACATATGTACAATATATTGTCTCCTCGCTCAGCTGCTCCACTAAGGGCTTGTAGCCCTATATCTACAGTTCCTCCATCTCCACTCCAACATACTACATGCACTCCTTTTTTACCAAGGATTTCGAGAGCTGCAGCGATTCCAGAGGCAGTAGCCGCTGATGAGGCAAATATTACATTGATTAGGGGGAGTTTTATTGAAGTCTTAGGATAGGGTCCTTGAATTATTGAAGTACACGAGGCCGGTACAACTAGTATCATGTTCTTTCCTAAGGCCTTACCTAGTAATCTAAGTCCTAAAGATGCTGGACACCCTGGACAGGAGGCGTTTCCTGGTAGTAGATACTCTTCTCTAGATAGAGACTTTATAGTAATTGTCATTATATCACCTCCTTAACTCCATACCACTCAACTCTACTCCTCCTCTCTCCTACTTCTAAATCTGTGTAGACTTGTTTAACCATTTGAGCGAAGTCTTTAGCTGTCACATCCCTACCACCTAAACCAGCTATAAATCCCCTCACAGTCACACTGTTCTGTTGAAGAATTGACGAAACTTCGGTAAACAGTATTCCAGTTCCTCCAAATGAAATATCTCTGTCTACAACTATAACAGCTTTCCTTCCCAATGAAACTCTCTTAATCTCCTCTATAGGAAGAGGCCTAATAAAACGTATTCTCAGTACTCCTACCCTAAGACCTTCCTCTCTTAACTTGTCAGCACACTCCTTCGCATCTCCAGACCAGGCACCCATCAATACTAGAATTACATCTGCATCATTACATCTATATTCTTCGACTAACCCTCCATATTTTCTAGAAGAGATTTCATAGAATTCTTCTTCAACTTCTCGTATAACCTGTTTTGCTCTCTCCATAGCTTTCTGTATGAGATATCTGAATTCCATGTAGTGATCAGGAAAGGCTACATTTCCCATAGTTATTGGATTCTCTATATCTAGTAAGAAGGAAAATGCTCTACGAGGAGGTAAGAATTTATCAACTTTATCTTGATCTAATAAACTAACAGGAGCCGCTGTATGGCTCAGGGAAAATGCATCCAGCCCTATCATCACTGGGAGTAGTACTCTTTCATCTTCAGCTATACGATAGGCTTGGATAATCATATCGAAGACTTCTTGATTACTTTCTGCCATAGCTATGATCCAACCAGTATCTCTCTGAGCTAGAATGTCTGAATGATCTGTCCAGATATTCCATGGAGGGAATATAGCTCTAGTCACTACTGCCATTACTATTGGAAGTCTAGCACCAGCTGCAGACCAGATAGCTTCATGCATGTATAATAACCCCTGACTTGAAGTTGCAGTAAAGACTCTAGCTCCAGCAGCCGAGGCTCCAATAATTGCGGCCATAGCTGAGTGTTCACTCTCTACTCTAATGTACTTAGCCTTAAGCTCCCCCCTCTCAACGAACTCTGCTAACTTCTCAACTATCTGGGTCTGAGGGGTAATGGGATAGGCAGCTATGACATGCGGTCTACATAACTTCACTGCATGTGCAACTGCATGATTCCCACTCAACACAGCTACTCGTTCCAAGATTTCACCTCTCTAGGACTATTTCTATAGCTTTCCTAGGACACTCATTGGCACATATTCCACAACCTTTACAGTAATCGTAGTCTATGGTAATATCGTCATCGGTTCTAAGTATAGCACCCTCTGGACAGTAGAGCCAGCATAACAGACACTTAATGCATTTCTCCCTATCTATGATAGGTTTAAATGTTCTCCAAAACCCTGTTTTTCCCACAGCCCCCTTTGCTGGAGTTGATATAGGAACTATTTTCTCTCTCAATTCTAATCCCTCTCTCTGATATTTTCGTACGCTAAACGAGCCGCTAATGAGTTCTTCTCCCCCATTTCTCCTCTCCACTTTCTCCTAATACACTCCTCTATGGATTCTATAGAGATAATATTGAGTACTCTCGCAATGGCTCCGAGCATAGCTGTATTGACGACAGGCCATCCAGCTACTACTAAACCTAGCTTCAATGCTATTGAAGTCGCGTTAACTGTGAAGATCCTCTGAGAGGGAATCTTTGGAAACTTTAATTTTTCACTCGAGTTAACTACGATTATCCCATTACTCTTAAGCCCTTGAAGAATAGATCTAAGTTGTAATAGTTTTTCATCCAGTACCACTATGGCATCTGGGTTGTAAATCTGACTATAGATTCTAATGGGTTTATTAGAGATTCTTGTAAAGGCGACAACAGGAGCACCTCTCCTCTCAGCTCCGAAGAACGGTATAGCTTGAGACCATAGACCCTCGAAAACTGCAGCTTCAGCGAGGAGAGTTGCAGCTGTGACTACTCCCTGTCCTCCACGTCCATGAAAACGTATTTCATATATCACACACTCACCCCTTCATAGTATATAGGTTAAGCTGCGACTTTAGTAAAGAGGCGCTTATCCACTACTTCTCGAAAGAGTTCTCCTAATATTTTAATACCCTCCTCTATTTCATGAGCTTTAGGATAACTGAAGTTTAGTCTCATAGTGTTTCTCCCACTCCTATCTATAAAGAAGCTATCTCCAGGTATATAGCAGACTCCTCTATTTAAGGCCTCTGTGAGTAACTCTCTAGTATCTACTACATCGGGTAAGCTGACGAAAATGTACATACCTCCTATTGGTTTGATCCAGTGTGTTTTTTCAGGCATGTATTCCTCTAGAAAACATAGCATTAGATCCCTCTTTCTCTTGTAGAACTTCGGTAGAATCTTCAACTGCTTATCGATTAAACCTCTTCTAAATGCCTCATAGGCTATGTACTGAGAGAAAGTTGAGCTACAGACATCCATAGACTGTTTAGCTAACACCATTTTCCTGGTAATATCCTCTTCAGCTATAACCCAACCAATTCTGAGACCTGGTACTAGTACTTTGCTCAGTGTGCTTAAATGTATAACTCTACCCGTCTTATCTAGGGATTTAAGGTGTTCATACTTGACGGGTTCAAAAAGTATGTAGCTATAAGGATTATCCTCAACTATTAGAAGATCGTATTCTTCGGCTAGTTCTATCAGTCTACGCCTACGCTCGTTGCTCATAGTTAATCCTGTGGGATTTTGTGCTGTTGGAATAGTATAAACAAACTTCACTCTTTCATTTCTCCTTTTGATCTCCTTCAACAGAGACTCAAGAGTATCAATTTTCATACCTTCTTGATCCATTGGAACTCCATAGTATTTTGGAGAGCTAAGATTAAATGCATTGATAGCTGCTAAATAAGTTGGTTTTTCAACTATTACTACATCTCCAGGATCTATAAGTATTCTACTTAAAATGTCGATAGCTTGTTGACTACCACTAGTGATTATTACGTTATCTAATCCTCCTACCTTAATCCCAAATCTCTTCATAAATTTGAGAATTTCCTCCCTTAGCTCATCTAGTCCTTCTGTAGTTCCATATTTAAGCGCTTCACCTCTATACAACAGTATTACATCACGAGCTATATCCGCTAGTTCATCCACTGGGTATAATTCTGGGTCTGGAAATCCTCCACCAAAGCTTATGATCTTCTTCTTTTCTTGCCACTTTAGGAGTTCTCTTACCTCTGATGCCCTGATTTTATGAGCTAGTTGAGAGAAGAATACATCCAGTTTCAACTTCAGACCTCGATTAAAACATTAACCTAGTCTTTATAAACGTTTCTA
>QMRW01000078.1 GCA_003650785.1 Thermoprotei archaeon
ATAATATGTTATCATATCCAATAACATTATCAACTCGAAGGTCTCTCCAATAAGGAATTTACTGCTACTTCTGATATTAAGGTACTCGACTCCTCGACTCTCTAGAAGTTCTTCAAGAAACTTCAGCCTATGATGTATTTCAGTGCTTTCCTTACTCCCTCTTATAATAACCACTTTGAGTATCTTCGAATATTGCGTCGTACTTTCCCAGCCCATTATTCCATTATGATTCATTTCAGGTACTTCTTCAAAGAAGGCGAGGATCTTACAGTTTTCATTAAACTGTGTCTTTAACCTATATCCAATACCTCTATAGGGCCTGTACGAGTATATTATGGGTATTTTGTTCAATAACTTCATAGCACTTACTTTAGCTATATTCTCCTCAAAGGGCACCTCTCTCGCTATACTTGTCCTAAGCTTTCTAAGCAGTTTCACTGTATCCCTTAGTTGTTCTAGATATATGGGCATATCCAGCAGTTTTGATATTATGTAGAGAGATGGAAGAGTAAGGTGTATAATTGCAGCTCTGGGAGGATAACCCTTTGGTACTCTGTAGTGGGGTATCGAATGCTTTTCAGCAACTTTCAGTAGTGCACCGTTAGATGTTATCATGTAGAGCATAGCTCCAGACTTGAGGGAGTAGAGAAGACAATTGAGCGTCTCTTCGGTATTACCGGAGTAACTTACCAGAATGACTAGGCTCTTTTCATCAATATAACTTGGTGGGACGTAGTCTCTAACTACCTCTATTGGAATGCTTGTAAGTTCCCAGAGTAGGTCCTTTAGGATTATTCCTCCTATAGCTGAGCCTCCCATACCGCATATTACTACATTATTAGGTCTTCCATATTCTATACTCTTTCCCTTCACAACTATTTTCTCCGGTAGCTTCAGATACTCCATAGCCTTCAATACGTACTCTATATCAGAAGGCATGTTGAAGATCTTACTATACATGTCCTCTCTGTCTATCCTAGGATATATACGGAGATTATCAAGTAATTCTTTCAATTATCTCACCTCTAGTCCCTTAAGTTTAGCTAGTTCTTTAAGTCTCATAGCATCCTCTGCCATGTACATGTTGTTAAACATAATGTAAATCTCACGTATATCTCTCAAGTATTCCCTACAGATCGATAGTAACTTTCTTAAATCGCTATCAGTGTACTTGTACCTATAGTTTACCTCTCTACCCCCTATTCCATGAAGCCTAAAATACATAGGTTCTGTAATTAGGACTGGTTTCCTCCTGAGTACATCAACCACATGTACTATGTCTAGTTGTGTGAATATGGTTCTAAGCTGATCCACCTGCTCATGCCATGTTCCTCTAGGTTCCCACCCTATGATTAAACCATCTCTCTCTATACTTGAGAAGAACTCTATCACATTCTTCTTGTTCTCTTCACTAAATCCAAAAGAAGGAGGAGTTTGGAATATACAGATCCTTGCCCTTAGTACTTTGCATATGTTTAGTACATCTTTCCATATTCTGAAATTCTCTTCAGTAGGCTTAAGCCAACCTAGTCTCTCTAGAACCTCTTTCTTTACCTTGAGATTTGCTCGTTTCCATGTAGGAGATCTAGGACTGTGGGTTAGTACTTGCCATGCTTTTACTGTAAATTCGAAGTCTTTAGGTGCTTCCTCTCTCCACCTAATAACCGTGGCTTCTTTAGGCAGTCTGTAGAATGTACTCTGAAGTTCTATAACTGAAAAGTGTTTAAAGTACTCTTTTCTTCCTCCTTTTACAGACCATCCACAAGTACCTATTCTCAGCTCCATGGTTTCTCAGATAGTGAACTAAAATACAGTCTTATATATTGCTTTATTGAGAAGCCATAGGACTATTAGTGCTAGTAATGCTATGGAGAGTAATGGTTCATATATAGGTTCTTCATACTTAACTTCCTCTTCAACCTCGATAGTTACTCTAGTTACTACCTCATGTTTTACTTCTTCTGCTACTTGTAGCATCACTTCGGGAAGCTTCTCTACATCGAAAGCCGTATACTGTCTTCCCCCTGTGGAATTCGCTATATACACAGTCTCCTCTCTACCTATGGGATCTCTTCCTACGAATACAGTGTGTATTGGTATATTCAGCTGCCTATACTCAGTCAGGATTCTTCGATACTCCATCCTATCACTAGGAATACCGTCAGTTGCCAATACAACAAATGCTTTTAGTTTTAGTTTAGCGTAGGGTTTTAGTAGATCGAGTGCTGCTTTGAGCGGTGGATAGAAGGCCGTTCCTCCACCAGCTTCTAGCTCCTCCACTACTCTATACAATTTGTTCCTCTCTGAGGTAATAGGTTGTACTACTACGAGTGCTTCATTAAAGGCTATTAACCCTATGTCAAATCCTAAAGGAAGTTCATCTATGAACTTTCTAATGGCTTCTTTTGCTATCCTTAACTTCTCGTCTTTAGCCATACTTCCAGATACATCTAGGAGCACTATCACAGGGACTCCGAATACTTTATCCATTCGAAGGACTACATCTTTCTCTACAACTTTTCTGATAAGCTCTGTCCTTTCTATAGTTGGAGAAGTATGTGCGGAGATTACTAGGAAGGCTATGAATAACTTAAGTAAGAGCGATAGTGTGCTAAGAGCTCTCTTCCTACTACTCTTAAATCCTTTCGATATTATGTAGATTAATGGGTGTCTAAATATGAGCATGCTTCTAATGAACTTAGGAATTAATCTATGCAAAATACATATAATAATAAATACCAAGGCCAATTTGATTATATATTCTAAGTAATCATTGTATATGAGCATATTATACACCACTTAATAGCATTACTAGTAAGAATATTAGTAAATATTTCAACAGAATTTCCATAGGAGTTTTGTAATCCCTTACAGGTACTCTAATCCTCATATCTATTCTTCGAGAAAGTGTCTCGTACTTTACATCCTCTACAAATCTCCTAATGACATTCTCTAGACTATCCTCATGTAATTTAGTTATATCTAGAAATGTGCTATTAGTTACTCTAGCTATGCTCCTTAGTAATTGTGGATTTCGATGCCTCTTCCCTCCCACGAATATTGTGAACACTGGTATGCCTCTCTTACTAGCCTCTACAGCTACTTCTATGGGGTTTACATTGCTATTATCGGCTCCATCGGAGATTATGATTATAGATATAGGTTCCTCAATGATTTCATATAGTGAGATAGCATAGCTTAATGCCTTGGCTATTGTTGTATAATTTCTAGTTTCATTTATTGATTTTATGAATATTTTTGAATATTCCCTACTAGTATTCTCGAGAGATGAAATTATCAATTCTTCAGCAAAGAAAACTATATGGAATTTATCCATGTCTGTCAGTTCCTCTAGTACTTTAAGAGCTACTTCCTTAGCTAAATCCAGCTTAGTCCTTCCATTAATACTCTCTTTCATACTATGAGAGAAATCTATTAGCATAATTACCATTATCTCCTCGCTGAAGTATCTAGTCTTCATCTCTCTTGATATCACTATCTCTCTTTCATAGTATACATACGGCTTAGCTAGTAACACTGTGAGTATTACTATGGTAGCTATCTTTGCCAGTATATTTATCAGTGTTATCAAAACTACCAGACACACTCTACCTCTTTTCGAGCTGAATACTTTGCACATTTTTCTCAACCTTCTCATAGAAGTTACTGTGAGTACTAGTACCAATGATATCGTCATAGGAAGCGTATAGAGCACCCACAGTCTCTCATAATTCAATTGAAGTATGAAGTGTATGAGTGATAGTGGATCCATACTAATCCCTAGGTCTTTCTTCCCCTTTAGTTGCACCACTTCCCATACCATATGCTCGAGATATGCCTGTAGAGAGCTCTCCTACTATTCCAGTTTGTTCCTCTAAGTTTCTCAACCTCCTTATGAGCTCATCACGTGTTATCTCTCCTCTAGTATATTTTTCAAGAAGATCTAGTAATTGCATTAGCTCATTTACAAGATGTGGATCTGGTGTTCCACGCTTTAAATACTCCACGTAGGAGAAGAGACCGCTAGTGTATTCAGGGTTTAATTCTTTCACCTTATCATAGTAGTTTTCGAAATCTTCATCAGATATTAGCTCATTTACACATCTTCTAATGGACTTGACTAACCTCCTTACAGCATTCATATCATTCCTATTAAGAGCTATAATTAAGTCATCCATATTCCTACCTATCTGAAAGCTTAGTTCAGCTAATTGAGGGTAATCCCGTAGTAATTGTGAAAGTCGTTTTAACTCGTATACCTCTTTTAGAGTTTTTTCAGTATTCTCCAATCCTCTCCTTACTCTCCTCCAGTGTTCTCCTGAAAGTAAGTCTTCTCTGGAGATATTGTTGAGATTTTGTAGCACTTCTTTAAGCACATTCTCAGTATTTTCAAGTCTATTAGTGATCTCTGGAATTTTAGAATATTCTCTGGTCTCTATAGCTTTTCTGAGCTCTTTATATGTTTGGTAGAGTTCTAGAACTATTCCACTAAGTCTCTCGGATGTGTGTACTATACGTTTATATTTACTCATTGTTCGTAACATTCTCCATCTATACATAGAGGGAATCATAGGGTCCTCTCTGAGATATTCTTCAAAAATATTTATATTATATTTTGATATAGATATATATTTGCTAATGATCTCTAGTTCTTCTTCACATGGCATGGTTCCCAAGGATTTATGCGCTATATCACTCATGTTATCTAGTGCTAGAGTTGAAAGTTCTGTAGCTTTAGCTAGTACTAACAATTTGTCCTCATCTTTAACTCCCTCAGGTACTCTATGATATATTCTGCTGATGATCTCATATATCAGTGGATATAGTACTACAATCAGTGAGATTACTAGTATTACAAAAAGTACCACTGCAACTACAGTAATAGCTTTACTTAGTCTCTTCACTAAAGCCACCCTCTGTATATAATTAGTCTACTTTCATTATGCAATAAGGCTATCTGTGATAATTCATACATAGGCTCTCACTTTAATTGTCTTATATATCTCTATGAATGTCAAAGTTTTCTCCATTATATCATCAATTGAGGTTATTATAACGAATGGTACCTCATATAGCTTCAGTACACTGAGAATATTGTTGAAATGCTTTTCGAGCAATTTGTTCACAAGCTCTACTTCAGATTTTTCGAGTATTGTGAGCATGCTATCGTACTCCATATCCTCTATTGTAATTAATCCACAAGAGGGTATTTCCAATTCATGTTCTTCGAGAATAAAAAGTACACCTAATGAGTGCCCAACTCTAGTTAACGTCGATACAAAATATTTGAAATCACTACTATCATGAGCTATATCTGTTATGAATAAAATCATAGTCCTACGGTTGAGATTTTTGGATAAAACCTTAGCTATGTATCTAAGATCAAGCACTCCATAAGGTCTAAGCTCACCTCTACATATAATTCTCAGTAGATAGTCCGATAATCCCTTTGGTTTCATGAATCCTATATCAAGCATGCATCCCCTACTACTAGCTACGACTACACTCACAATATCCTTCCTTTTCCTAGCTATTTCTATCAGCGTAAGTAAGGTTGCTACCGCAGTCTCCCACTTCATTTTAAATGCCATCGATTCTGATGCATCGAGTAGACATAACAGGTAGAGAGATTTCTCCTCTCTATACTCTCGCACCATGAATTTAGGATAGACAGTATAAGGTTGTCTTGAAGAGATTTTCCAGTCTATTTTCCTGAAATCGTCTCCAAAAGTATATTCTCTGAAATTTTCAACATCTACACCTAAGCCATAGGCTCTCGATGGATTCTCTCCTATGAATATGGAATCTATCTTGGATCTTATAGACTCTATCACAAATCTCCTCTTTTTGCAGATATTAAGCGGATACCTCACTTCGATGCCCCTACTATACTCTCTATGGCCTCTTTAGCTACTCTGTGTGTAGCTACGTAAGTTTTAGCCTCTACTCTAACCTCTACAAGCTTCTCTGGATTGAGAATTAATCTGTGATTAAGTACTGGAAATATAACTTCGTC
>QMRW01000079.1 GCA_003650785.1 Thermoprotei archaeon
AATCTCAATACCTAGATTAAAGCGCCATGTCGAAGCTGTAGTCACAATATCCCTTAAGAATATGATGGGTATACTTCCTGACATGGATAAAGCTATTTTCCACCTAAGAGGACTACATCAGTGTATTGCCGATCTGAACACCGTATTCAAGCCGGACCTAGTAGTAGTGGATGCAACTGAAGTCATGACCAGAAGAGGACCTCAGGGAGGGGATCTAGTAAGAGCGGATACTATCATAGCCTCAGGAGATCCAGTAGCAGCCGATCTTATAGCATCTAAACTACTCTTCGAACTAGAAGGAATTACTGATCCAATGAACAAAGCTATAAATGTTAAGCACATAAAGTTAGCAGAGGAAGTAGGTGTAGGTACAGCCAATCCCAATAGCATAGAAGTCATATACCGAAGACTATGAACTTACTAAAGCGTTTCTCCATAATTCTTACTAACTCGGTACTGTATCCAGTGCTTTTAAGATTACTACCTAGAAGAGCTGTCGTAAGACCTCCAGGAGCTATTAATGAGAAGGATTTTCTGAGGATATGCGCTAGATGTGAAGCTTGTATAGTAGCATGTAAAAATATGGGGAGTGGTGTCCTAGCCCCCTGCACAGTACACGATGGTATATTAATGTACGGAACTCCTAAGTTGGACACTAACAGGGCCTACTGTGAAATAGTGCTAGGAATATGTGAGGAAAGACAACCATGCATAGAAGCTTGTACCTATGGTGCATTAAAGCCTGTAAAGGGAGTAGTGAAGTTGGGGTATGTTGAGTGGGATTCGACTAAGTGTATTCAGGTAAAGCAGGGGGGATGCTTAGTATGCGTTGAGGTATGTCCTATGGGGGCTGTAGAAGTAGGAGAAGATAGGAGGCCTAAATTCGATAGGAGAAAATGTATAGGTTGTGGTAGATGCGTCTACGCCTGTCCAGCATCACCAAAAGCACTATGTTTAATACCCGAGCATACTTTCACTACAGCTCCATCTTAGAGAAGTTTTAAACTAGTAGGCTATAAGTCTCAAAGTGATTGCTTAGAATTAGAGTTCATAGGAGATCTTATTGATAAGTATTCAGTGAGATGAATTTTATAGATGTAAGAATACATAAAGGGTTCATGATTGATAGATCTTCATAGGTAAGTGAGTCCTAGTCTATCAACTACTTGGAGTTCATTGGACTCAGTCCCTTTCTTGAGTTCATTGAGGGCATATCATTGCCCTTACCCCTTTCGTGGTAACCCCTCTCCCTCTTCGTTTATATCTTCCATAGAGAGATCATCTTTTTGATCACCACTCTATAGAAGATAATTGGAGAGGGAGGAAAACCACAAATTTTAAGGTATATATTTGTTTCACATGATTGCCTATTTAGTGTTAATTCGCATTTTCTACACTTAACCACCTATCCCTTTTGGAGCTTCACCATTTTACCTCTATATGGTAGTGGTAGATTAAGTATTCCCAGGATTTAAACATGTTATTTAAAATACCTCCTATTAAATTCAATCTCTACCTATAAAACACTACATTTACCTATCAAACGCTTAACAGTTACGTATAGCATTCTAAAGTCTCAGCCCCACTTCATAAAAAGGATTTATCAGGACGGATAAATATTAATCTAGAATTACAGAGATTAATAAGAGGACTACTGTAGGGGCTTCATGCTTATAGCATTTCTGGGACAGATATTGATACAAAGGGCACAATTATCACATGAAGACTCATCTACTCTCACTTTACCCTGTTCATCCAGATATATTGCATTATAGGGGCAAATTTCAACGCAAATGCCACATCTACTGCACTTTTCATCATTTATCAATACCGTGAACACTTTTCTCCTTTCCAGACTCTCAAGCGATAGTATGTGTTCTAATGCCCTACCCTTTAACGTGGATAGGTCTACTCCCCTAGAATTAGTCCATGATCTTAGTTCTGCTAGGATTCTCTCTATGCTCTTATATCCCTCTACTATCACTACAGTACATATCTGTACTGCCGAAGCTCCAGCTAAGATGAACTGGAGGGCATCACGACCGTTATGTATACCTCCAGAACCTATTACATCTAGATCAGGAAGAGCCCTTGCTATTTGTGCAGTCCATGCAACGCTTATAGGTACTTGCCATGGCCCGCCGTAGCCACCATACCACCTCCATAGTATGGGTTTCATTTCATTAACATCTATTATCAGACCTCTGAACCTAGCCGTGGAGACCACAGCATCTATACCTGCTCTATTCATGATCTCAGCGAGGGTTAAGGGGCTAGCTCCATGTGGTGTTAGTTTGCCTATCACTGGAAGGTCAGTTCTAGATTTCACTACTTTTATGATCTCTTCCACAACCTTTGGAGTCTCAACTACAGCTCTACCCATTAACTTTCCTCTATCTATGTGCGGACACGAGAGGTTTAACTCTATACCATCAGCATTAGATTGATTTACAATATCCACTAACTCCTCCCACTCCTCTACAGTCCTTCCAGCTATACTGGCTATGACTAAGAACTCCTCAGCCTCTCTCTTTACTCTTTTTATCTCATTAATCCACTTCTCGGGCGCTATCTCTGACATCAGCTCTATTGAGTAAAAGGAGTACCAGTTCCCCCTAAGCATACTGTCCTTCATAAGGATGTACATTCTAGGCTTCGGCTGAATCCTATGTACTACATCAAAAGTAATTGTTTTTGTAACAGCTCCAGCAGCTCCATGCATGTAGCACTTAATCAGATGCTTAGAGCTTAAAGTTCTTGTTCCAGCGGCTACGATTATAGGATTTTTAAGTTCAAGTCCTGCGACATTTGTTACTAAGGACATAGGAACACCTACAAGAGACCTACTTCAACTAGAGTTTTTCTTAATCTTTCCTTTTCCTCTTTACTAATGTCTAAAAGGGGCGGTCTCACATAGGCGGTTTTCAGTATACCCATCATCATCAGTGCAACTTTTAACCTAGCTCTATAATTACGTACGGGCTCAGCGAAAATTATATCTACTAGTGGTAATAACTCCTCCCATATCTCTTTTGCTCTCTCATAGTCTCCCTTAGCTACATGCTCAAACATTTCTACTTGTCTATCGATAGCTATAGTTCCGAAACCTAGAAGACCACCTTCAGCTCCTAGTATTAAGGACTCATAGATGAAGTTATCATTACCTGTCAGGATAGTTATTTTTCTTGGAGCCCTTCGTAGGATTCTGACAGTATCTACGAACTTCTTAGCATCAAAGGAAGCCTCTTTTATAGCAATCACACTCTTTAATTCCACTAATTTAAGTAGGGTTTCAGCATCAAACTCTACTCCTCCTAAAGCTGGTTGCAGTTGAAATATTATTAGCGGTATCTTCACGTTTCTCTCTATTTCCCTATGGTAGTGGTAGATGATATCAACATTAGGCCTACCTATGAAGGCAGAATGTGGAAATACTAGCAGCGCATCAGCACCAACTCGCTTAAAATCTCTAGCCACCCTTATAGCATCAAGAGTACTTCTAGCTTGAAGTCCAGCTATTATGGGAGTCCTTCCCTTAGCATACTCCTTAACGACCTCTAGTATTCTGAGCTTTTCAGAGGTACTGAGAAGAGGGCCCTCTCCAGTATCTACATTTACAGCAATACCTCCTATCCTAAAGCTGAGGAGCCACTTCACATACTCTTCTAATTGCTCATAGTCTACCTCGAATTTTGCATTCATAGGAGTAAGCATGGCGGGTATCAGTCCATATCTTCGAAGGGATAGGAACACCTTCTCACCAGTTCCAAATAGGACGATGCTATATAAAGTAATGTTGTGAGAGTATAGTGCATATTTTAAATGGTATCGATTTGAGCTTAGCTAAAAATGTCCAAGAGTAGAGGCCTTTTCATTTCAAGCTCCACGAGGTATCTGTGGAGTGAAAGTATACTCCTTTATATTTAGCGTCTTTAGGTACTTCTTCACAAACTTTCTCCTAGTATGCACATATCATCTAAATTATATTCATTATACATTGCCTATAAGGTCTTACTTTTGAAATTATCTTGATAAAAAGGGACCTTCAAAAGTAGTTTATAGATAATTAAAGACTCAACTCTTCTTTACTTTTGCCAATTTTGCAAAGCTCTCAGTAGTCAACCAATACCTCTTAGATCTTCCACTCTCTATCTGCTCGACGAACTTCTTAACCCACTTCCAATCCCTCTCGTAGACGTGATAGCTATCGGCTATGTGTAGGTAATAGCCCACTTCGACACCCAGTTTTTCAGCTATAATTCTCTGTAGTTCTGTGAAAGCCATCATGTTCATGAAGGCAGCCTTTAAAGCATCATTACTCCTTAAATGTACATGTAGTATCAGTTTATCTTCCACTATTCTAAACCAGACTCTCTGAAGACAGGGGGGTGAATCTACATTTATATCCTTCCAGGGCTTCCATGTTATAGCTTGAGCACGTCTAGAACAAGGTACTTTTTTGAGCTTTTTTACGACATACTCTATCTGGTTTACAGTATTCCCATTAACCGTATAATTAAACAATCTTTCATGGTAGGTATAGTGCCAGTCTTTTCCAACCCTCCAATCATTAGTACCGTACAGTACCTCATCCACATAATCGAATAGTTGTGAGAGTTTACCTACAACTATACCTTTTAAGTGTATTCTGGGCTCTTCATAGGGCTTTAGTACTTTGATAGTCATAGGAGAGTCTATAGAGTACTCTTCATACTCAGTATAAATTCTAAATCCACTACGCCAGAGTAGAGCAATACTTCTTTCCCATGCTTCAGGTAATAACTCTCCAGAGACTACGATCATACGGTAATACTAGAAGTAAGTAGAGAATTATTAGACTAGTGAGAAGAGAGTGTACTATGAAAGTAATACCTGAGGGATTCCTCAGCATATAGAGGTAGTCTTTAGTTGATTAAAAAGATAAAGATAAAAAACATTACTCTATCTCAAGCTTAGCTAATGCTCTTAATGTCTTCCACTGCTCTTCGACATCCCTCTTAAGCTTCTCTAAGATCTCTCTATTCTCCGGTCTCAGTAGGTGTGCAAATCTTCCCTGTATCTTAATGAATTCCTCTAACGGCTTGGGCTTGACTATGGGTATGTTTATCTTATACCTACCGTGCTCTACTTCGTATATGGGGAAGTATCCTGTCTCTACAGCAAGTCTAGCTACTCTAACCGTGAGAGATGGATCGAATCTCCATCCAAGAGGACATGGACATAGGATATGGAGTACAGCAGGCCCTTCCACCTCTAGAGCCTTCCTAACCTTATTTATCAGGTCCACTGGAAGGGATATTGTAGCAGTAGCTGCATAGGGTATATTATGGGCAACAGCTATACCTATCAGATCCTTCTTCCTCTCAAGCTTACCGGGGATAACCCTACCAGCTGGACTAGTAGTAGTGGAGGCTCCTCTAGGAGTAGCTCCAGATCTCTGAATGCCAGTGTTCATATAGGCCTCATTATCATAGCATATGTACACAAAATCATGCCCCCTCTCTAGTGCACCTGAGAGTGCCTGGATACCTATATCGAAGGTACCTCCATCTCCAGCTAGTGCTATTACATCGGGTACTACGCCTTTACCATATTTCCTCTTAATAGTCTTGAATGCCTCGACGATACCTGATGCAACGGCAGCAGCATTTTCAAAAGCTACGTGAACCCACGGTATCTTCCAACTAGTGTAAGGATATATTGTTGTCGAGACCTCAACACATCCAGTATTCATCACCACCACAGTAGGTCCTCTAAATGCTTTAGCGATCAACTTTATCGCTATAGCGGGACCACATCCAGCACACAATCTATGACCAGGAGCTATGTACAGATCCTCTTTTGGAATATCCCTTATAGTCTTAACGAACACTTCCATCACCCCCTCACACCTATCCATAGAGCTCTCTTTTCCACCCTTCCACTCTCCGCAGTTTTTAATGCAAGCCTAAATACG
>QMRW01000080.1 GCA_003650785.1 Thermoprotei archaeon
AGGCGCTAAGTTCATGAAACGTGCTGACTTTCCGAGTAGTACTTTCCTAAAGAATGTAGACTTTACTAGAGTTACGTTTCTGGGGAATGTGGACTTTTCTGGTGCTACGTTCTCTGGAGACATAACCTTCATGAATACAACATTTCGTGGAGATGTGGACCTATCGGATGCTAAGTTTCAGGGGAGAGTTATATTTTCAAACGTTACATTCTCAGGAAGTACTAACTTCCTTAATACGGAATTTTCAGGGACTGTTGAGTTCTCTAGAACTACATTCCTCGCAAGCACTATATTCTCAAATGTTAAATTCCTAAATAATGTTATATTCTCGAATAATAATTTTCAGGCTGATACTACTTTCTCAGGTACTAGATTCTTAAAAAATGTGGACTTCTCAAATACTATATTCTTGAAGTATGTAGACTTCTCTAGATCTATACTTCTAGGATACACTACATTTTTCAGGACTAGTTTTCTCTCAGATACTAACTTTTCAGATACTCGATTCTCAAAAGATGTAGAATTCGTTGAGACTGTGTTTTCAGGACATACCGACTTCTCTAATGTAGTATTCTCAGATCTTGTGAACTTCTCCCACACTGTATTTCTAGGACGAACAGAATTTAATTACACAAGATTTCTAAAAGATGCTATTTTTCGTGAGACAGAATTTCAACCAGGTTTTCCACTACTGGAGCTTAGTGTGGATAAATATATATTATTCAGAAATGCCTATTTTGAGAATCAGAAGAATGTGATATTCGATAATGTTGATATGAGTAAGGTCTCTTTCATAGATACTGACATCACAAGGATTAAATTTAGAAATGTGAAATGGGAAGAATATGATAATAGATACATCTTATATTGCGAAAAACTTCTGATATTGAAGAATGATGGATACTATAGGTATAGACATATTGTACGAGCCCTAAATAGGCTCAAGAGATTGAGGAGTAATGAAGAAGAACTTAGAAAGCGTATCGAAGAGTTATATAAACTAAGCGATGAAAGACTAAGTGAGAAGATACATGAAATTATAGAGGAAATAGATCATGCACTAAAGAAAAGTGTGAAGGAGTGGGATAGAGAACTACTCGAGAGAATAGAATCTCAGAGTATTGATGAGATTCTGAGTATGTACAGGGCACTTAGAGAGAACTATGAATATTACCTAAGGTATGAGACTGCTGGGAAATTCTTCATAAGTGAAATGGAAATGATGAAATGTTCTAGAAGAGGGATAGAGAGAGCTGTTTTAACACTGTATAAGTGTCTATGTCTCTATGGCGAGAGCTGTACAAGACCCATAATATGGAGTGTACTAATAATAGTATTATTTGCTTTAGTAAGACTTTGCCTTCAATTATTCAGTCTACCTTCTACTATCTCTCTAAGTGACAAAACTAGTGTAATAGCTATGTTCATCGAAAACTTAGAAATCAGTGTTGCTACGTTCTTTCAGATGTATACAGTGCTTGAATACCATGTACTGATTGAGAGACTACTTTCTGTAATCATCCTGGGCTGCCTTTTCATCTCGCTTAGAAGGAGATTCGAGAAAAAAGTGCGAACTCGCTAAATAAACTTCCAGAATGTACATAGTAAACATGCCCTCTAGGATAGGACACATTTATAAATGGATATTCCTGCAGGGGGTATAGATGAGACTAAAACAGAGAGGGCTTATCCTATCTTTACTGGCTAGTATGACTAGTGGAGTTAGCTATTTGTGTAATAAGCAGATGTTATTGGAACTTAATGTAGAGACTAGCATAGTGTTGTGGTTTACATTTGGTACATTCTATTATCTAGTTTACTTATCCCTTAAAGGATACCTGAAGTACACACTCGCTGAGATTAAAAATGCATTTAGAGAGGTTTTACTCGTAGCTATGACTTCGTGTTTAGGTGCACTATTATGGTTTTGGGGTACTACTATGACCGATCCTACTAGTGTAGCATTTATTCTTCAATCCACTAGAGTCTTCACCTTCATAATGGGTACTTTAGTCCTTAGTGAGAAGTTATCGTTTAGAGAAAGCCTAGGTGCACTATTCGCCTTTCTGGGAGTGTTCATTCTAACCTTTGCCACTAAAGAAGTACAGCTACTATCTGTAGCAATTTTACTTACTTCGGCATTTTCATATGCACTTTCGAATGTACTAGCCAAGAGATATGTTGAAAGAGTGAAACCTCTCTCACTCTCCTTCGGTAGAGCTATGCTTATCTCAATTATACTTTTCATTTACTCATTAACTCTTCGTAAATTGGAACTACTACACTCTAATACAGCACTAGGTTGGGGTATGTTAGGTGCACTCTTAGCTCCCTTTTTGACTATTCTCCTGACTTACGAGGCATTAAAGTGTTTGGAGGTATCTAAATTTGCTGTGCTTTACTCTCTGAGCTCCTTCTTTACAATATTATTCGGAATACTGCTCTTCTCCAGATTGCCTACCCTACAACAAGTAGTAGGTGGAGGCACTATTATAGCTGGAGTAATAATCATGACAACATCATCTAAAGCACGATGACTGAGGCTATCAATATAGAACTGATGCATAGTATACTCTTCAATGTATTTCAAGGAGAAAAGAGAGGAATGTAATGTCGGATCTAAGAGTGAGTATAGGACTATAGTCCAGATCTTAATAACAATCTACCTTTTAGTCACACTACATCCAATTGCATCTTTCGTAAGGATTGCATTTACTCCTATATTTTTTATAGATCCTCAAGAGTTACATATTGGTATCTGAACATGTCCATAGAGGATTTCAAAAACAGGGCCCATCAAGCTATAGAGCTAATGGAGACTGGAGGATATAAACATGCATTGATAGTTCACCATGATGATGCCGATGGACTATGTTCAGGAGCAGTAGCTAAAGTAGCTTTAGAAAGAAAAGGGATAGATACCACTTTATTGTGTGTAGAGAAACTCATTCCTCAGGTCATTACTAAGATACATTCAGTAGAAGAGAAGCTAATAGTATATTGTGATATAGGATCATCACATTCCCATCTCATATCGAGAGAGAACAAAAGTAGAAACCTAGTGATAATATTAGATCACCATGATCCAAGTACATCCACGGATAAGATGGTTGTGGATCTCAATCTCGAGCTCTTCGGATTTAAGGGAGAAAGGGACTTCTCTGGAGCTACATGTTGCTACCTCTTTGCTAAAGAGATCGATGAAAGGAACAGGGATTTGTCATACCTCGCAGTTATCGGAAGTCAGGAGATACCAGGAGACTTAGTAAGTCTCAATAGAGAAGTACTGAATGAGGCTCTTAAAAGCAGATCTATAATTGAAGAAAAAGGAAAGCTAGTTGTGAGTAGGCTTGGAGTGCCTGTTAAATCTATGTTCTCTAAACTCCAGATACTAGGTGCAGTAGGGTACTATGTAGGTGGCCCTGAAAAAGGAATACATGCATGTATTCATGGGTTCAATAGGGAGGTAGAGAGTCTAGTAAAAGAACTAGAAGAAAAGAGGAAGAAAATAAACAGAAGAATATTATCCATATTATATAGAGGAGGATTGAAAAAGCTGAAGTTTATCCAATGGATCGATGTTGGAGATATGTATAAAGGAATGGGGACAAAAGTCGTGGGAACACTATGCTCATTCCTCACATATAGACGGGGTCTGATAGATGAAGACAAGTATCTAGTGGGACTAATGAATATGGAGCCCCGCATACCTAAGTTGGGTGAAATTGAAGGAGAATATGTAAAAGTCTCTATTAGAGTTCCTAGAGGCTTAAGAAAGCATATTGATAATGGCGTACGACCGACTGCTATTGAGCTACTTAGAATGGCTACTAGAGACTTTGGAATTGCTGTAGATGGACATGAGTATGCGGCTAGCTGTATAATTGATGCTAATAGAAAGGATGAAATGCTGAGAAGAATGGATGAGTATATCGGTAAGTACTCCAAGTAGTGACGGCTACTAGGACTGCAGTATATCTATCCTTAAGTTTAGAGCATTATCTAAATTGTAAGCTACTAGGATAGTGCATTCAGTGGAGGCTATCAGCTAATCTAGGACATAGTGGATCCGCCAAATTTAAACTACCCCTCTCTATATATGCTCTAGCATAGCATCCTCCTCTACAGAATTCTCTTATTGGACAGTCAGCACACTCTTTAGGTATTTGTTCACTAATTTCTATATTTAATGGATGTTCATCGAAGATCTTTAGTGCTTCACTAAATCTAAGTTCTCTGAGATCTGCTATTGCAATGTCTAGTACATCGCATAGGAGCAGTCTACCCATAGGATCTACATCCACTACTGATGATCTTCTACACGAGTAGCATCTAACATAGGGTGATTTAGCTACTAGTAGAGCAAAAGGCGCACACCATATACTTAATGGAAATCTGAGTTCATTAGCGTATTCCGAGACCTTTCTTAAGACTGTGATCCACTCTCTACTGTTTATTGTAATATTAGATCTAGCTCTTCCAGCCCTTATGACTGGTATTACTGCAGCACTACATGCTCCTAAATTCTCAGCCAATTCTATGAGACTACTAGCATATTTGTAGTTGATTTTAGAGACTGCCATTACTATCGTGAATTCTACATCTAATTTGGATAGGAGCTCTATGCCTCGGATGGTCCTACTCCATGTACCTTTTCCTCTTACTGCGTCGTGGATCTCTTCAGTAGGTCCATCTAGGCTAACATATGTGAAGACATCATAATTCGCTAACCATTCTGCTATAGTCCTATCTATTAGAGTTCCATTTGTCTGGATACTTGTGCTTATTCCAAGTCTATATGCCTCTTCTACAATCTTACGAGTCTTGTCAAACACTATAAGGGGTTCTCCACCAGTAAGACCTACAAATCTCACATCTAGTTCAGCAGCCTCTCTTAAAATCCTTAGGCACTCTTCTGTGCTAAGCTCCTGCTTAAACCTGTCTGCTACATAACAGTGGATGCATGATAAATTACACTTACGGGTAATTAACCATATTATTCCACTTAATCTTTCTTTCATACTCCCTTATCCCTGACATACACCAAGAGGATATGGTCTGAGGGTGTTTTTATTTTTAATGGTTAAGAACATTCTTAGTGACATATATCCGACTATAGACGGTACTCCAATACAGTGCTTCATGAAGTTAGAATATACTGGTTTTTCTATAGAGTTCTAGGGGAGGAATACATCGTAGTTTTGAAGCTTGAAGATAGGTATATAGAGTTTCGTTGTTAATCCTGTCCTATTCTGAGCTGGACCTCGATAGTGGTATTCGGCTCTACTTCTACTCGCTTATATGCAGTATATCCACCGTAATGTACTACTATTACGTACACTCCTCTTGCGACTGTAAAATTAAATCTACCATTCTTGTCAGTCCGTATAGTTAGTAGAGGGTGACCACTATGTGTACGATAGTATATCGAGACTTTACCATTCTCTAAGGGTCTATTATCTATAAAGACCGTACCCATTATCACTCCACACCCATTCACGTACCTTGGAGTTATGTTTATCCAACCCTTAAGAGGATTGAAAGCCTTTACTAGATGATATGGATAACCCCATCCCTCTGGGTAGACCCTAGTATTATTAAAAATGCCAGCTGTAGGATCTACATGAATCCAGCCCTTTCCCTCTACATAGACTTCAGCCCATGCATGAGTTGCTGGTGTTATGCTATTATCCCTTACTAGTCTAGCTGGTATCCCTACAGATCTGCACATAGCTACGAATAGTATAGAGAAGTTAGTACATGTACCCTTGCCCTGTTTTAGTATAGTCACGGGAGATTCCCTGTGCCAAAAGGCTCTATCGTACTCTAGGTACTCGTGTACAAACGAGTATATAGTCTTAATCGCCTCTACAATATCGCTCTTATTATAGATAAGCGTATATGTGAATAGGTAGATAGTATACCTCCAGTCTTCAACAGGCTCCTCTCCTGATA
>QMRW01000081.1 GCA_003650785.1 Thermoprotei archaeon
ATATTATACTGCTTTCTCGCTAGTCTTCGCTCTATATTCATGTTCGCTCTAAAACTTAGGGATTTAAAAATATGACTTCCTTCTTATAAACTGGCCATTATTCTACGAAGGTATTCAATAGTGGCCCTGGCAGCAGTGTCAGGATCTGGGATAGGTAATATTTCAGCTGAGAGATAGTTTTTATAACCTATATCTTTCAGTACGCTAAGAATAGACTTGAAGTTTAGATGTCCCATTCCCGGTGCTAGGCGATTGCTATCGGCTACGTGTACATGTGCTATTAATCCCCCCGCCGATCGTAGGGAGTCCTCAATAATAGGTTCCTCAATGTTCATATGAAATGTATCCACTAGCAACTTTAGATTATCTGAGGATACTCTATGTACCATTTCCAGTGCTTCTTCTATCCTATTTATTAGCCGGGTCTCATATCTATTGAGAGGCTCTAGTACTAGAGTTACTCCCCTCGACTCTGCTACTCTACAACATTCTTTAAGACCCTGTTCCAACATACTAAGGGCTTTATCCCTAGGTATCTCTCTGCTCTCTCCTCTTATCAGTCCTATTACTACGAGCGCATTTAGTAGTTCAGCTAGTTCAATATATTTTCCTAGAGCTTCTACTGCCTTAGTCCTTAGAGAACTATCTAAGCTGGTTAAAGACCACTTATAGTGTAAGTACGAAAGACCTGTACTTAGAGCTGGCACTTCAAGGTCATAGTCTGCTAGTATTCTCTTCAAGTGCTCAATATCTACTTTCCAAGGATTGGGAAATGATAATTCAACACCTTCATAGCCCATAGTGTGTGCCTTCTTTATACAATCCTCTAATCTACCCTTCAGTGCAATACTCTCAAATACAGCTTCTTGGACACTTACTACCATTGAGAGCTTAAACATTGAGCTCACGGCTTTATAGTTATTTTAGCATCTATTCTCTTAGTAGATCTCTCAAGTGCCTCTATTCCCTCTGATAACCTATATCTCCTCGTTATTATCTTAGTCATATCTATTTTTCCGGCAGCCATTAACCTTATAACAAATGGAAATATCCAGTGACCACTATGTCCTTGGCTACCGAAAATCTGAGATCTTCTAACTTGGAAGTACTCTAGCCATACAGGTGCTTCTACATCAGCTCTTCCAATCCATGCTATCTTACCATTTATCGCTAGGCATTTTTCCATCTGTGGAAGTGTTGCTTTTGGTGCACCGGCAGCCTCTATTTGCATATCAGCTCCCCAGCCACCTGTAACATCTAGGATTTTTTCATAGGGTTGTATACCCTTAGCTTCTAGATCCTTTGGGTTAAAGGTATAATCAGCTCCCATTTCCTTTGCTAATTCGAGTCTCTCTGGAACTACTTCAAAGGCTATGATCATTCCAGCACCAGCAGCTTTTGCTAGTGCTATACATGCTAATCCTATGGGACCACAGCCCCATACTACTATATAGGCTCCGGGTCTAAAGCCTCCAGCTCTTACGAACATGGCATTATAGGATACGGAGGTGGGTTCTACTAGTGATCCAGCTTCGTACATTCTATCTTCACTCTTATACACATCTAGTAGACTATCTATCTTCCAGCAGTATTTTGCTGGAACGATCATGTACTCAGCAAATCCACCATCCTTAGTAAATCCCATCTCCTCGAGATTTATACAGTGATTTAATAAACCACCACGGCATGGATCACAAATACCACACCACCACATCTCCTCACAAGTTACAGGGTCTCCGGGTTTAAGCCAATCTACTCCCCTACCGACCTCTACAACCTCACCAGAGAGTTCGTGCCCTATGACCACTGGAAGTGGTCCCACTAGTCCTGGATATAGCATGTATCCTTCCTCATCTTTTTCATACATGTGAACATCACTTCCACAAATTCCACAGGCCTTAATTCTCAATAGAACCTCTCCTGGCCCTGGCTCGGGTCTCTTTATCTCCTCCAGTTTAATAGTAGTATTTTTCCAAACTCTACTTCCATGCTGTGCCTTCCTAGTACTCTCTTCCTCCGGTGTAGGTCTATAATCCTTTCTCGGGATCCACTCACCATGTAACCTTAGAGCTAGCATATGATCTCACGATAAGTTATCGGCGTTTTAGTAAATAAGCATTCACATAGCTAGTATCTTTGGTATAATTCGAGGGAGGTGTTGCAACATAATACTCCCTCTTTCATAACTAGTAGCATTATAAAGTTCCCCTCTTATGATTGCTAGAGGATCGTTTATATCATGTCTACGTTCTCCCCTTAAAGTATGTTCTAGGGTATTCTTGCAGAGGTTTTAAAAGTACTTTAGGACTTTAGACATTGAAGGTGGTAATATGAGGAGAATAGGTATCGGTGTTGTAGGTTTAGGCAGAATAGGAAGACTGCATGCTGAGGTATTCCATGCAAAGATTGAGAGAGCAAGGCTTGTAGCAGTATGTGATATCTCCGAAGAATTAGCAAAAAGTATAGGTGAGTCTATGGGTGTTAAGTGGTATAAGGATTATGATTCTATGCTCAAGGATCGAGAAATAGATGCTGTAGTTATATGTACACCTACATTCCTTCACGCCAATATGGTAATACGGGCACTAGAGAGCGATAAGGATGTATTCTGTGAAAAACCTCTTACAGTTACCTCGACGGAGGCTAAGGAGGTTCTTAAGAAGGTTGAGGAGAGCAAAAGAATACTCCAGGTAGGTTATATGAGGAGATTTGATCCAGCTTTTTCGCAAGCTAAGGAGAAGATAGTAAGAGGTGTTATTGGAAAACCTTTGATCTTCATAGGTATTGCTAGAGATCCCGCTCCTCCACCCGGATGGGCTGCCGATCCCAAGCTCAGTGGAGGGATATTCCTAGATATGCTATCACATGACTTCGATATGGCTAGATGGCTTATAGACTCTGAGGTTACTAAAGTCTATGTAAGAGGAGGTAGCTACATATACAAAGAAGTTAAAGAGAAGGGGGATTTAGACGTAGTAGCTATAAACTTCGAGTTTAAGAATGGAGCATTAGGAATAATACACGGGAGTAGAAAATCAGCCTTTGGGTATGATCTTAGAACTGAAGTTATGGGTACTGAGGGTACACTCTATGTAGGTTGCTCACATGATCCACTACTTTCAGTAGGGACAAGTGAGGGTCTAACATTTTATGGAGTACAGTGGTTCTTCAAGAGATTTTATGATGCATATGTAGAGGAGGATAAACATTTTGTAGAGTGTATTATTGAGAATCGTAAACCTTTGATTACTGCACTAGACGGTCTAAGAGCTGTCCAGATAGCTGAGGCCTGTTGGAGATCACTAAAGAATGAAAAGCCTGAGGAAGTCTCCCTAGATTGATCGCTCTCTAGAGGCTTTTTGAGTATATATTCCATCCAAAGGAGATTTCAGCTCTTTTTTATAGATCCCATATCCAGACTGACACAACTTCTACACAGAAAAGTGTCGACTTACAAAGCTCATAGAGTATATCCTCTATCTTATCGGATTGTTAGTACCATCTTCTTTTATGAACATAGTACTATTTTACTATGGTTTGCCTAGGAATTCAAAGGCTATCTTAAAGGTCTCCTCAGCTTCTTCCGAAGAAGCTACTCCTAAAGCCACTGAATTTATAAAGGGTAATTCTCTAATGAACTCTAGGGCAGTTTTTGGTTTAAGCATTCCTGCTGCTAGCACCTTCTTTCCTATGATAGGGATACCTAATTCCCGGTAGATCTCAATAACGCTTTCTAGGGTGGTATCTAGGAATTTACCCAGTCTGTTTATAGGAGCCATCACAATATCTATCTCAAAGTCCATCTTCTTGAGCCAAGTGAGTGTTTTCATGGGTTCATGAACTACTACTCCAGTTATAGGTGATACCTCTCTACAGGCCTCTAGGTGAAATTTAAGCTCACTTTCACTTCTCATATCGCTGATTACTCCATGTACTAGTGTTATAGTTGCACTTAAATCTAATAAGGCCCTTATAGAGAACTCTATGTCATCTGGTAGGAGAGTTCCTACTATTGTAATTTTTTCTTCAAAACTCTCTAATGCACTCTTTACTCCTTCATAAACCCAGGGATAGGGAAGCACATGTATACCTCTCACCCCTATTTCAAGAGACTTCCTTACTACCCTTTCGACGGCCTTAGGGTTGTCTACAAATCTAAGTTCATATTCAAAAGACCTCACTCCAAACTGTCCTGCAGCTATGAATGGACTAGTACCAAGTAGGACTCTCGGAATCCTGTGTCCTCTAATCTCCAACAATACACACCCTAGTAGACTATGCATGAGCTATTTAAAGGAGGTGTCTCTGTACTTGAAGTATATTACTCTAGATCACGAGTTAATGTTCCTCAGTACCTAGTACGAGAGTAGGATCCCTATGTTTAAACAATTTAATCATTTTAAGGATATGTTTAAATTGAGATCTAGAGAGAACCTCATGGTAGGATATGAAGACTGATAGGTATAGCCTGTATATCGCTACTACAACTATATGTTCAGTACTCTATGCCATAGGCGCTTATGCTACCAGCTATATAGAATCACCTTGGGGCATAGGACAATTCAGACCAGCTGTAGTGATTCCTGCAGTATTTGCTATAGTTTTTGGACCGTGGGTGGGAGGGATTGGAGCAGCACTGGGTACATTTATTCAGAGCATAATCAGGTATGGTCAACCCTGGCTTACTTTAGTCTCTGGTACTCCTGCTAATTTTCTAGGCTTTTATTTAATGGGATGGCTACTCCATAGGAAATTTAACTGGACTAGATTCATGGTAGTATCAGTGGTACTACTGATAGTAGCAAATTTCGTATGTGCTCTTGGTGTTCTCATCTATTTCATACTCTTTAGAATATTCCCACTTACACTTCCTATAGAGTTCTACTTAGGCTTTTCAATAGGACTCACTCTCTGGTGGTATATAACAATGCTTCCCTTCGTATTACTAGTGACTCCAGTCCTTTTGAGAATATGTGCTAAAGTCATACCCAATCTAATGCCGAAAGATATCTTAGAATCTAGTCTAAAACAGGAAATTCCATCTAGACTCTTTGAAGTAGTACTAGTGCTCTCTGGAATAGGTATGATTGTAATAGGGCTACTCACATTCTTACCCCAAGCAGAGGTACTAGTAGTAGCCTATAAGGCAAAACCCGTAGTTGCGAAGCTTATACTTAACGGTATAAGGACAATGTTCCTACTTACGGGAGGGGGCTGTACAGTAGTAGGTATGAGCTTACGTATTCTAGCTCATTACATTAAGATTTAGAGGAATTGTCATTACCTATCCTACTAGACTCCCCGTTCGTAGGAGTATAGGACTATTTTGTAGGGCAGAGACGCTCCATGGATTTTAGTGAAAGTGCTTATAAGCTCAGGTTCTAGGTCTATGAACGGGTAGGGTATCACATGGTCAAGATAGGTTTCATAGGCTGTGGAGGTATTGCTAGACTACACATGTCCAATCTAGCAAAGATTGAAAACGTAGAGATAGTAGCACATACTGATGTAGACATCAGGAAGGCTGAAGAAACTGCTAGACTGTATGGAGGAAGGGCATATTCTAGCTATAGGGATATGTTGAATAGAGAAGATCTGGATGCAGTATACGTATGTACTCCTCCCTTTGCACATGGTTTCGAGGTTGAAGTAGTTGAAAAGGGAATTCATCTCTTTGTAGAGAAACCAGTGGCTATGAAAATTGATGTGGCTAAAGAGGTACTAAAGGCCATCCAAAGGTATGGTGTAATAAATTCAGTAGGCTACATGCTGAGATATCTAGAAACTACAGAGAGAATGAGGAGAATGGCTAGTGAGAGTACTATAGGAATGGTTCTAGGCTTCTATATAGATAACTTCTGGTTACCACCTAATCACTGGGTTCTCGAT
>QMRW01000082.1 GCA_003650785.1 Thermoprotei archaeon
CACGTGTCTCTCACGTTTTAGTGCTTCTCTAATATGTGTAAGACCAGGTTCACCTGTCATTAAGTTTGTCGGTGTAAGCTCAACGAGAATATCGAAGTCATATGCTCTGATTAGTTCAATGGAGGATAGTCCTTTAATTCCCTCTGGATACTTCTCTAGAGAGTCTCCACCACGAACAATATTCAGAGCTTTTCTAAGGTTTATACCTTGTTCAAGATATACAGATCCATGTCTACGTGTACTTATTCCTACAACCTTAATATTCAAGTTGTACTTCTTCCTTAGGATAGCCTCCCTCTCTAGAAGGACCTCTACAAACCCTCTACCTACTGTACCGAACCCTACAAGTAGTATCCTACACTCGATATATATTCCCTCACTCATAATGATTTACCGTTATCAAGAGTTTAATAATTTCGCTAAGTATAAGGTCTACCTTAAAACTAGAAGCGTCCTGCTCAAATATGAGGTGATTCACTAGTACGCTTTTGCGAAATAGGCTATACATCTAGCTGGTCTACCACAGTAGAAGCAGTTTCCTGAGGGTGGTGCTTGTTCAAAGGGAATTACTCTAACAGTAGCTCCAGTCTCTGCTTTTATATCATCTTCACAGTCACGTTCACCACACCACTTAACCACTACGAATCCCCTCTTTTTCTCAAGTACTCTCTTAAATTCCTCTAGTGTATCTACTCTAGTGGTCATATTATCCATCATCTTCTTAGCCCTATTATACAGAGTTCTGTGTATATCTTCAAATAGCTCGAGTACCTTATTGTAGAGCTTATCTCTTTCTACGTAAATCCTCTTGAGTAGGTCTCTCCTAAATACTGTCACCTTATTCTCTCTGACTTCCTTTAATCCTATTTCTAGTCTAAGGGGAACTCCCTTAAGCTCCCACTCGTTGAACTTCCACCCAGGTGTCCTTTCCTCTCTGTCGTCGAGAAGTACTGTTATCTTTTTCTCCTCAAGTTCCTTCTTTATGTTACTAGCATATTCCAGTACTATATGTTTATCCTCCTCCTTATAGTATATAGGAATTATGACGACCTGTATAGGGGCTATCTTTGGAGGTAGTACGAGACCTCTATCATCACCGTGTACCATTACTACAGCACCTATAAGTCTAGTAGATACACCCCAAGATGTCTGCCAGACGTAGTGATACTCTCCATCCCTTCCCATGAACTTTATATCAAAGGCTTTTGCAAAGTTCTGTCCTAGATGGTGACTAGTACCCATCTGTAGTGCTTTACCATCTGGCATTAAGGTCTCTAGTGCTGTCGTATAGAGTGCTCCAGCAAACTTCTCCCCTTCGCTCTTCTTGCCCATTATTACTGGGATAGCCAAGTAGTTCTCTACGAGATCTCTGTAGACCTCCAGCATTGTCATTACTTCTTCTTCTGCCTCTTCATATGTTTCATGACATGTATGGCCTTCCTGCCAGAGGAATTCCGTAGTTCTTATAAAGGGTTTTGTTGATTTTATCTCCCATCTTACAATGTTACACCACTGATTTATCTTTAGTGGGAGGTCCCTCCAGCTCTTAATCCACTTACTAAACATATAGTACATTATGGTCTCGGAGGTGGGTCTAATAGCTAACTTCTCACCTAGGTCCTTATCTCCTCCCATAGTAACCCATGCTACCTCAGGTTCAAATCCCTCGAAGTGTTCCTCCTCCTTTCTTAGGAGAGCTTCCGGTATCAGTAATGGAAAGTAGACATTCTTATGTCCTAATTCTTTAATCCTCTCGTCTAATATTCTCTGTATTTTCTCCCATATAGCATACCCATATTCTCTAAATACTATACAGCCATGTACTGGTGCATAGTCCGCTAATCCGGATTTCAAGACTACTTGTGTATACCATTCTGCAAAGTCTTCATTCTTCTTCACTGTGATGCCCAGCTCACTCATACTCTCTAGAAGTGTAATTTGAGTTGGAGATATTAAAATATTGACTTAAACCCTCAGGAGTGAACTCAGCCGATAGAGTTATCTTGAAGTAGTTCTTTTAGATACTTTCTACATCCGACTACAACAGCATCCCTCCATAAGGAGTCTCTTAGCATAAGGGATATAGCTACTCTAGGTGGAAGTTCACCATACTTCCGTCTCAGCTCTCTTATTAATGCCCTGTACTTATGCCATGTTTTCTCTAGAACATCGAGTATATTTCTAAAGGGTATATCCTCTCCTTCATCATAACATAATCTTAAGATCGATACTATTAGTACTATGCGGTCATTTATGCTCGCTTTGGCCTTACTCATGCTTAAAGAACCTCACTGGATCTATACCATACGCAGCCATTCTGACTAGAGTAGCTTCATAAGGATCACATAACTCCTCCTCAAGATTTGCAGCTACTACTGGGTCTATCTCTGCCAATATTTCTAGCAGAGTTCGACGTTCATGTTTAGGCATTATTCTGGGATCTGTCATTGCTGCGACATGAAAGCTCACATTGTAATCTAGGAGGTTTTCTATAGCTTTAAAGGGGAGGTAGAACGCTTTCTGGATTGCACCAGTCCTCTTAGTAAAGGCTGCTGGATCACCAGCCTTTAGGCTTACTCTTACATGAACACGATCAAATGTAGATATTCTTCTCACATAGTCTCTATCAGCCCCTAATAGTATCCCATTAGTCTCCAGTATGAATATCTTTAGATCTGTCTCTTGAAAGTTCTCTAGGAGTTTTAGGAGATGATGTTTACATAGAGTTGGCTCTCCTCCCGAGATACGCACTTTGTTTACACCATACTTTCTAGCAGTGCTTCTCAACAGCTCCATCGCCCTCTCAGCTTTAAAGAACTTGCCGAAGAACTCTGGAAAATCTCTGCTAAAACTGGTCCAGCAGAAATAACAGCGAAGACAACAACCCACTATATATCCCGTCGCTATTCCACCATATACACCAGTAGCGTAGAAGGCAGTATATTTACGTGCATCTCCTCTACATACAATACGCTCAGTTTGCTTAGCCAACTGGATAGGATCAAAGGGCTTGGAGTTTACTGTGAGAAAGCGTGGGTAGGAATGTATATCCATACAATTCAAGTTAGAGATGCCAATAAAAAGTCTATCTGCCAAGGGAGGGATATACGGAACTCTTTTACTCTTAGTTCTGTTGAGAGATTCCACTTGAATTCTATATCCAGGAGATCATGGAGTCAAGAAGAGCGAGGACAGAATTACTCTGAGGATTTTCGTATGAGAAGTTCTCTTTTCACTTTCTAGGTTTCTACTTTCCCTTTCTTTATCATTTGTAGTATTCTACTCTGTTTCCATTTACCATTTTTATACATCTTGTAGGGTATCGTGTATTTTACGGCTAGTTTTGAGGGGTTCTGTATGTAGTACTTATAACCAGTTATTATATCACTCTCTATTAGGTGATCTAATATCTTCATAAACTTCATGGCAAGAGGTGTGGACATATGAAGTCCACTCGTAATGATAGAGCTATTTGATATATACACACTGGTAATGTACGGTAGCCTAGCTATTCTCTTCGCAAAGATTGCAGCACTCAAGGGATCTGCAAAGTCTATTGAAAAATACCATATCGGATATTCGTTCATATCCCTAAATACCTTAACAGTAAACTTTACAAGCTCCCTAGCTAGTACGTGGTGCTTCATATGGTATCTAACCAGTTGCTTACTTATTCTTAATTTTCTGGCAATACTAGTAATATTGATGATCGCATTCTTCTCTAACTCCTTTACTATGAAGAGGTCGATTTCGTCTAAATATTGACGAGTGTATTGTTCTCGGTATACATCATCATCTAGTACGCTTAGGTTTACTAGATTATCGAGATACGAGTAGTCATCTAGTAAGTAGAAGTCCTTTTTCTCAATAACCATGTTGTCATATGCTCTATGGAACACTATGGAGTCATCACCATATAGAGTTTTAATGAATTCCACGAGATCCCCTATGAACTCATTGGGTATAGTATACGTCAGTAATGTCAGTCCTCCAAGCAGTCTAATTTTATTTCTTCCATACTCTACTTTCATGTCTAAATCCGTATCTAGGAGTTTATCTAGTATAAATACGACCATAGTAAGACCCAGCTTTGGATATATGGGTATTCCACATACCTTTACTATCTTCTCTTCAGTAACAAGTCTTATTATTCTCCTCCTAGCTCTGTAATATGATAGTCCTATCTCCCTGGCTATCTGTCTGATGTTAAATGGATTTTCCTGAAGCTTGTTCAGTAATGCATAATCTGACTTATCTAATAGATCCATGTCGTACCGATAATGTTCCCAAAAAAGTATATTTATATTTTTCCTAAGCTCATATCATAGTAAATATTATACAAGGTCTGGAAATCTAAATTCCTCCTGGCTCTGGATCTGGATCTCTACCATCATCCCCATATGCTGTAGTCGAGGAACTAGCGGTAAGTATTCCCACTGTTAATACTATTATCAGAAGGCTTCTCAATAGCTTCCTATTGCTCAGTAGTATCCATATCAGTACTCTGACTTTATCCATAAGGTTCATAGATCTCACCACTATCACTCAGAATTATTCCTTATAAGTATTTTTGACAAATTTGCGCTATAATGGCCTTAAAATGTAAATTTGTCAAAAGTGAGAAGCTAATAAAACTAACTAGGTATATCAGGAAGTGCAATTATTCATGGTTGAAAGTATAACTTTAGGTATTTCAAAAACCAATGAGACATATTGAGAAAAATTTAAGATTCATGTATGGAGCTATAAGGGAAGTTAAGTACTGAGGTAAGTAATCTTTCATTATCCGTGTCTATCCTCAAGCCTGATTATAAAGGCCTATCACTAAGTACTATCATCGAATATGGCTTCGTATATGTATTCCTCACCTATTAATGTATATGAAAATGAGATTATCTCCATATTCTCAGTTAGAATTTCTATTAAAACGTTCAGCAACAGATAACTCGGGATTCATTTGCCTTTTCTACAAAGATCTACCTACCTTTAACTTTACACCCATTAGAATAGTTGTAGTAATTATGGATGGGTAGGATAAGCCCCTCATCTTTGATAAGATGCCGCTACGTAAAGGCCTAGTTCCTCAGCACATTTCTTAGCCGAGGGATGGATTAGATAGTCAAACAGAATGCGAATGATCCCTTGCTTCTGCACTTTTAACCACGGGGTATGTAGGTGTCCCCATAAAATTTCTTAACATCGGATTCATGGATTCTGGACTTCCCTTCTCCTATTATGATCGCTTTCTCTCCTCTCAACTCTCTTTATCCATAGAGATTTATTTCGTCCTCTCTTCTATTAATAGTAATGAACTCTCTTCTGAGCTTATCGATTTCAACCTTTAAGTGTCTGTAGAGCCAGCTTGGTAGGACTGTCCTAGTTATGTCCTCGTGTCTAAATTCTATCGTATCGCTAAGCCTACCTATCTCCACTCGAAGAGCGTTCAGTCCAATTATAAGTTCCTCTAGTCTCTCTTCAGTTCTCCCTTGAGCATCTATTAGTTCGACGATAGTCGTTCCCAGCTTAGCTGTATTCTCCTCTGAGCTTCAACCAGCTTATTTATAGCCTCCTCTAGTTTTATGAATTTCCTATACATACTCTTCCTGAACTACTTAGACTCCTCTCCAATAATTTTAATATACCCAATTCTATCTTCAACTACTTTTACTACCAAGTCGTAGAGTTCAGGTGTTATCGACAATAGATATCCCGGAGAGAATGCATGAGACCAATATAGATAGTTCGCCTAGTAATACACATTGAATTACTGTTGACAAAGACCCAAGATTGTTACACAATTCCATTCTCAAACCCCGAAATAGCA